>JBCCLV010000176.1:0-1537 GCA_039026695.1 Bacteroidota bacterium | reverse complement strand
TTTTGAAGAGTTTGCCAAAATGCGGAATCCCGGGCTTACACTAAAAGAAATGGAGCAACGGTTTTTGGATGCCTTAGGACTCGAAAAAGTGATCTGGATAAAAGAGCCTATGCTATTAGATAAGTACTTGCATAAACTTGAAAATACCTACGGGCAAGGAGCTAATTTTCACATGGACACTTACTTACGATTTGTCAATGACAGCACCATTCTGATACCAACGATCGATCCATCCATAAAAGATAAGACTCCTCTCCTGGCCGCAGATTACAAAGCTTCGTTAGCTAACCTGGAGCGGCTCAAAAAAGAAACGAACGTGGACGGGAAACCATTCAACATTGTGGAAATCCCACATCCGGACGTTTCGCTTTATCAATATGAATTTCCATTTCAGCCCGGTACTGAGGCGTTTTTTACAGAAAGCCAATTGGGAGATACCATCACCTACCTACCTATTATGGGCTACTCCAACTTCCTAATCACCAATGGCGCAGTGCTGGTATCTGAATATTGGCGAGAAGGTTTGCCCGAATCGGAGAAAGACAACGACGAAAAAATGAAAGCAATCTTGAAGCAGTACTTCCCCAATCGGGAGATCATCGGAATCAAAAAAGCCTTGATGTTGAACTGGTTTGGAGCCGGTATTCATTCCCAGACCATGCAGATTCCTAGAATCAATAAGTGATATTTAAACTTCCAGATCCATGAAAAACCTATTTATCATCCTTCTTCTATTTGCTGGCTTTCTGAAAAGCTCAGCACAGGTCAATGAGATCGAGCATTTTTACATTGCTTCACCGGAGGCCAAAGCTCACTTTGATTTATTCGTCTCTGAATTTGACTTACCTGTAGAATGGGATTACCAGGATTACGGTGGCTTTTCGACCGGCGGGGTTACCCTTGGTAATGTAGTGCTTGAGTTTGTAGGCGCTGAAACTCCCTTTCTTGGGATCGCGCTGGAGCCCAGCCAAACGGCAGATAAGATCATTCCTGTTTTAGATTCCGCCAAGATCAGACATGATGAGATATTGAAGTTTCCCTTTTGGAGCACCGTTACACTCATGGATATGCTTCCCGAGCATATTTACCTGTTCCTATGTGATTACCATGATCGAGGGTACGTAGTATCGGGTAGAGAAGAAAGCACGCAAAAATTGATTAAGCGAGATGGAGGATCACTAGGTCTCATCAAGGTAGATCAGCTCACACTCGGTGTAAAAGAACCAACTGGGTACCTGCAAGAATTGAGAAAATTGCCTGGAGTAGATCTACAGAATGAGACGCTCACGTTTAGCAAAGGCCCCAAGCTTGTAGTACTAGAAAAGCCCACCCCCTTTTTTGGGATTCTTGCCAAAGTTCATTCCGTAGAAAAGGCAAAGCAGAAGCTGCAATCGTTAGATATCCCGTTCACGATCAATGAAAAGAGACTCATGATCGATGAGCAACAATTCGGGATGCGAATCACCTTAGAATGACCCTTAGAGATATGTTCAAAACCACTCAGAGCGTTCAAAAACGACATGTTACATATCTAGGA
>JBCCLV010000175.1:0-2278 GCA_039026695.1 Bacteroidota bacterium | reverse complement strand
CGCCGTGTCGGTTGGACCTCATGGGCACGCAGGATCGCACCGAGGTCCCCCTGGAGGCAAGAAACCCTGCCGGTTGGCCCTTGCCCTGCCCGACGCCCGATCGTAGCATGGTAAGGTAGAAATGAGGTGCTGAGAACTTGCTATCGCTGAGTCTTCTTGCGATGGCTTTACGCATCTGCGACAACTCAATTCGCTCAGAGCTTTCCTCTCCTACGATTTTTGGTAACTGGATAGTCTTGGATTGCTCTGCTGGAGCCTCTTTATGCACTGGCTCAGCAACTGAGGTAGGTGTAAAATTCTCAACGTCTTTTTTGATAATTCTGCCTTCTGGTCCTGAACCTTTCACCTCACTGAGCTTAATCCCTTTATCGGAGGCAATTTTTCGGGCAAGTGGAGATGCTTTTACCCTTCCGTTTTCGCTAAGGCCTTCGGTCAAAGACGAGGATGAAGTGCTTTCAACTGCAGTTTCCACAGATGCAGAAGGATCTACTGTATTTGCGCCACTTTCAACTTCCTCTTTCTTATTTCCGCCAGCTTGCTCTGCATCCAGCAGCGCTTGGAAATTGGCCTCCTTTTCACCAATGATGGCAATAATCCCATCCACAGGCACTCCATTTCCCGCTTCCACCGCAGTATATAGTAAGGTACCATCTTCATAAGCCTCCAGTTCCATGGTGGCCTTATCTGTTTCTACTTCTGCGAGAATATCACCTGATTCCACCTCATCCCCTACTTTCTTGATCCAGGAAGCAATGACACCTTCCTCCATCGTATCGCTCATCTTGGGCATGCGAATCACAGTAGCGTTGATATTGCTGGTATCTACTGCTGCTTCGCTTTCACCTACTGAAGTTTCGGTATTGGCTGCATCGGTGGGAGCAGCATCATTCGAGTCGTTAGCATCTTTCAAAAGCTCTTGATAGTCCTCTCCTTCTTCTCCGATGATTGCTAAAATGCCATCAACAGGTACAGACTCTTTTTCTTTCACACCTATATATAATAAAACCCCGTCCTGGTAAGACTCCAATTCCATGGTCGCCTTATCAGTTTCTACTTCCGCCAAGACGTCTCCAGAGCTTACCTCCTCTCCTTCCTTTTTTAGCCATGATGTGATTACTCCTTCCTCCATCGTATCGCTCATCTTGGGCATTCGGATAACTTCAGCCATTAATTTTTAAGATTTTTCTTCAGTTTTAATTTGTAGAAAATATGTTTACTGTCTTTCTACAATCTTGGATTAATATTTAAATAAGTCGGCCACTCGTCATCATCAGATTCCTAATCCTGTATTGGTGACTACATAAACCAACTCGTACGGTTTCAAAATTAACTTATCACATACAATATTGATTGAGCGAATTTGAAAATGTGCCATTTAAGAAAGAGAAGCGCATTTAGATTTTGCCAGCATTTAAGTGTTTTTGAAATCAGGAATTTGCAGCAGTTTGTCATGCAAGTATCTGAACCGATTCCCGTAAACTTGTGGCTATGGTTGATCGCTATACCATCTCCGCCCAATCGGATGCTCTGGCGCTTGTTTTAGGAGTAGAAATTTCGGAACACTACCAAGCAGAGTACAATGCTGCACCTACCAAGTCGCTCCCTGTCATTATAGACGCAGATGATCAACGGTTGTCCTTCTTTAATTGGGGGCTAATGACGCTTTGGACGAAGAATAAAAGTATGAGTTCAAAATTTTACAACAAGCCACTGCAATCACTGGTCCAGTCGGGCTCTTCAGCCAAAGACAAGTACAGTAGAAGGTGCATAATTCCGATGGACGGATTCTACGTGTGGAAAACGATTTCCAAAAAGCAGAAAATACCGTTTTATTTCTTTTTTCCGGACAGGAGAATTTTTTGCGTAGCTGGTCTTTGGGAGGAGAGCGATGGTGCTTGTTCTTTTCTACTTGTTACACGAGATGCTGACGAAACAGTGCTTCCCTACCAGAATGATATGCCACTTATTCTGGATCTAGCAGGGAAAAAAAATTGGCTTGAAAACAAAGACCTCAATAAATTGGTGGAATCAAACTCCTCTCGTAAAAATCATCCGCTGACCAAACATCCAGTGAGTCCAAAAATCATAAATATCGATCTGAATTATAGGGAGATGATAGAGGCAACCAATGCTGCAGACCAAAACGGGAACTATACATTATTCTCCTAATGAAGAAATGGTTTGCTATTCTAATATTTTGTGCGGGATGCTTCGTAAGCGAGGAAATACCTCCTGATCAGGATACTTGGGACTATGGGTTACCAAAAGACAATCAATT
>JBCCLV010000174.1:0-2351 GCA_039026695.1 Bacteroidota bacterium | reverse complement strand
TTTTTCCTCAAGGAGATATGGATCAGATATATGCGGCACTAAAAAAGGTCTATGCAATTATGAAGGCAGACGGGGATCTTTCTACGATGGATCACCTGACCATTGACAGGGTAGATCTTTGTGTTTACGGAAATACCCAACCTTTTCGCATTCGAGTTGTCAATCAAATCAATGACAATTTTGATTATTTCTACATCAAGAATGCTGATGCATCCAGAATCTACGGGCTGGAGTTGGAGCACCTTCTCTCGCCTAATAAAATTATCTATTTGGTAAACAAGGAGACTTTGATCGAGGAGCATATTGTAGGAGTTCCCGCAGAGCTATTCATTAAAAAGTACCTGGACAATCCTACGCTAAACGAGATTCGGCTCTCCAAAGAATTTGTAAAGTTCAACGAACGCTGTTTTGTAAGGCTACTTGGGGATATGCACTCTAGCAATTTTGTGATTGATATCACTCCTGATTTTGAAGATGTCGACTATCGGCTTAGGGCAATAGATTTTGATCAGCAGTCATACGAAGGCAGAAGGGCGATTTACTTACCGCAATTTTATGCCCAAAACAATCCTATTATAAAAGTTGGATTAAAACACATGACGCCAGAGACGGTAAAGCAATACCAGCGAGAAGAGCGAGCAAATATTGCCAATCGGTTGAAAGTGGAAAAAAAGCGTGTGGACGATCTATTGAGATCAATGAAGCATGAAAAACTTTCTACTTCAGAAAATATCGAAAGGCTTGCGGGAGAGTTGGCGGATTTTTACGAGGATGAGGACTTTAGAGAATGCGACTCAATGGGCGCTTTGGTGGAACTTAGCCTGGAGATGCTTACCCGAAAGCCCAACCTTTACAAGGACTACTAGGTTTATTTCAATTCCTTAGGAAGTACTACCCAAGAAGATGATTACACTTCCAAAATGGCGCTATCTAAGGATATATAGTTTTCCGAACCCATTTTTGAAGGCGCGATCACCTGCAGTAAATCTTTGGGCTATATTTCTTGCTTCACCTCCGAAGATGACTTTGTAGAAGTAGACACCATTAGCCAGTTGATCGCCATATTGGTCCCTACCATCCCAAGCGTAGCTGGTGATATTATTTCCAATTCTAATGGGACCAATTTCGTCTTGGGTGATCTCTCGGACCACTCTGCCAGAAACTGTGAGAATTTGGATTTTTAATTGAGACGGGATGGTGCTTCCTGTAAGCGTAAAAACAAACTGACATCTGGTGGAAAATGGATTGGGGTACGGATAAAAATGTGTAATCGTGGATTCATTGACTACTTCGAAGGAAATCTCATACGGATCGTCAATTGCCCGTATTTCATTTCCTGACTCATCTTCGGCAAGAATTCGCATGCTATAAGTTCCATCTTCCAGCGGTCCTGGCTGTAATTCTACTTCAAAGTCCTGCCCTTCGGCAGCAGGGACAAACTGCAATCGAGGGTCGGAAAAATTAATTCGCTCAAAATCCTGTCCCTCTCCTGGTGATCGTAGTGAAATGTTAAAACCTGTGGTATCAGTTTTGAAAAGCAAAGAATTGTCGTCTCTCATTCTTACTGAAATGACCGGGTTTGGAGATACTACATCACCGTTCAGGATGTGAAATCCATCAAATGTGACATCAATGATGGGGTTGGTTTCATCCGGCTGTACTTCAATCAGGTTGGCTTGGGTCACGCGATTATTGGTAGTGTAAGTCTCATTTTCATTGGCTGCTATCTCTACCACTAGACTATTGCTTCCAGCCATATTGAGACTAGAGAAGCTCAGCGTAAAATTGATGGTGTCCTGAGCGGTTGGTGCTGTAATCTTTTTGCTGTTTTGCATCAAAGCTCCGGTCGTTTGGTTAATAAAAGACGCCATGACCGATAGAGAGTCGGTGAATGCAAAATCCGAGACATTAATTGCATTGAATGCGACATTGATCTCCTGCCCTTCGGGTATTGATATGGGTACTTTATTCACAGGCACTAAAAGCGCATCGGCTGTGGGTATATAATTTACCTGCCAAAAATTAAGTTGTGGTGGAGTTTGTTCTTGCTCGTCGCTAAATAGGAATGATAACTCAAGCTGAGGGTAGACTACAGGGTCTACAGTGGATACATCCACCGATTCGGTCCTAGCTTGAGAAAATAGTGTGGTTTTTTCGCCATCTCGATTTATTCCAACCAGATCCAATCTGGTATTGTCGCTGGCCAAATCCCCAATATTGTAAGAGAGAGTTTCCCAAGTTTGAGCCGGACCAATTCGGGGACTGAAGATGGAGCCACTGGTAAAGCTTGCTACCACATTGTCTTGAAGACTGATACTTTGCTCTGTAAATGGCTCTGTAGAGCCAATTAC
>JBCCLV010000173.1:0-2488 GCA_039026695.1 Bacteroidota bacterium | reverse complement strand
GAGAGAGTGTACCCAAAGGGCACTCTCTTTTTGCTCTCTCTTTTATTAAATAATCTAGAAATACCTTATTAATTTACTGATCTACCAATTAGCCTAGATAGATATAGATGCTAAGAATAAGAAATTCCCTGTGATCCGTAGTTCTTGAAAAAATCCACATTATTACACTTAAGAGTTCCTTTTTCTTTTTTCCTACTGCCGGTTTTTTTGCTAGCATGTGCCAGTGCAAGCACCTATAGTTGGCCTGATCTCCTGCTGTGTTTTTTTATCCTCCATTTGCTTGTTTATCCTGCAAGCAACGGGTACAATTCTTATTTTGATAAAGACGAACAGAGCATCGGTGGTCTCAAGCATCCGCCGAAAGTTTCGAAAGAGCTGTATCAGGTTTCTATATTGCTTGACCTTATCGCGTTGATCCTAAGTCTTTTAATTTCCCTTGAGTTCACGCTAATGGTCCTGATTTATGGACTGGTTTCCAAGGCCTACAGCCATCCTGCAATTAGGCTAAAAAAACAACCCATTTTAGGATGGCTCGCCGCAGGTATCTTTCAAGGCTACTTTACTTTTCTACTGTCTATTATGGCAATGGAATCAATCCGATTCACGGACACCCTTATTATTGCTTACCAGCTACCCGCAATACTCACAACCGTACTTCTGCTTGGCTCATATCCCATGACGCAGGTTTACCAACACGAAGAAGATGAGAAAAGAGGTGATCGTACAATCAGTAGGCTGCTCGGCATCCTGGGAACCTTCCACTTTACAGCAATTGCCTTTGCCCTGGCCAGTGCAGGATTCTTCTATTACTTCAGCACGAGCTATAGCCTTCTTAGCTCAATCTTATTTCTGGTTTTTCTTGCACCCGTATTGATCTTCTTTGGTGTTTGGTACATGAAAGTGAGATCAGATAGGCTCGCTGCAGATCACACAAACACCATGAGATTGAACCTAATCTCTTCTTTGATGCTAAATGCATTTTTTATCTATTTATGGGTCAGCTAAATGGCTGACCATGGGTCTTGGCCATCAATGCTTTAGCAAAAGGGGGAAATACTTTTCCTAAACCCACAGCTGCCTCGGAAATTAGAGCAGCACCGAAGAGGCTTTGAATCTTACGTCCGGCCCACAATCTCTTAGCAAAAAGGGTATTCCAAGACCTGGCGTATTCAGACTCCAGGCTACCTCGATCAAAGCCTTCCTTTACATTTTGAATTATGTGATCGACCAGCACTTTAGCCGAATGAATGGCAAGTGCCATGCCATTTCCGCACAAAGGAGTTATCAGCCCGGCAGCATCTCCATTCATCAAAATATGATTATAAACCGGCTCTTTCGGACTAAAGGATATGTCATTGATCACCTTAGGCTGCTCAAATAAAAACTCACTATTATTCAAAATGCGATGTAGAAAAGGATTTTTGCCTAAGACCTCATTCTCTAGTTCTGGGATAGTACCGTACTTTTTGAGCTGCGCTTTCGTAGATAGGTAGCATAAATTGAAATTTCCATCCTCCACCCGGCTAATACCGCAGTACCCACCAACAAAGTTGTGTAAGGCAATTACATCATCTGGTACCTCATCTGTCTTGAGGTGGTATTTTACACCAACGTATTTTGATGGACTAAGAGAGAAAGGTCGGTCAAGCTTTTTATCTAGCGGGCTTCTCTTTCCGAAAGCACCGATCACCAAATCAAAGTCATAGAGGTCTCCATTTCCCGGTTCAATCTGAAACTGGTCATCCTGAAATGTGGCTGAGACTACACGCTCGTGAATCACTTTCACGCCTTCTTTCTCAGCTTTTTTGAACAACCAATAGTCTAGTGAAAACCGACTAACACCGAATGCACCTAAATCCAGTGGCATTTCCAGCTTCTTACCCGAGGATGATGTAAGACAAAATCGGGAGATAGAAGCTGGTGCCAGCTCGTCAGGATATAATTCCTGGTTTCGAAGGAACGGAATCACTTCATTAGAGATGTACTCGCCACAAACCCGATGAAAAGGGTACTTGCGCTTTTCGAAAAGGTGTACCCGAAATCCAGCTCGAACAAGTAGGATTCCACTGATCAACCCTGCCAAACCTCCTCCGATAATTCCAATGTGCTTCACTCTGGTAAGTTAGCTCGCTTTCAGAAAGTCTTCTAGCAGAAATGAAGCTTTACAGGATCATCAACACCTTCAAAAAAATTAGCGCAAGAATTATAAATTCTTTCTTTTGAATTCGAGGCTAGGGAAGCTACGCCCACAAACTTTGATTTTCCAAAAAGCTAGTGGAGACCTACTCCTGCCCTACCAAAATACGGTAGCTAATCACATTTGCATCCCTTTTGTCTTTATCAAAGACCTGTAGTATATATATGCCCTGATTGTAGCCTGAAACATCAATTTCTTCGTGACCATCATACCCACTTCTGATGTCTTTGCTCCAAAGCTCATTACCGCTTAAATCAAGAAGTCTTGCAGCGACATTCTGTGCTTTAAGAT
>JBCCLV010000172.1:0-2612 GCA_039026695.1 Bacteroidota bacterium | reverse complement strand
ACATGGTGCAAGTGGCGATATAGATGAACCTGAAATTAAGATTAATATTCATGCGAAGGAAGGTACTATTCAATGTAAAGTTTGGAATACTAAAAGTTTGTACGAAGGGGAACTTAATGATGAATATAAAGAAGGAATTGGATTAAAGAATATCAAAAGGCAGTTGGATTTGGTTTATCCTGAACAATATAATTTGGAAATCGAAGATAAAGCAGATTTCTTTTGTGTCAATTTGAGTATTGAACCACTCAAGAACAGGAAATGAATAAATATTACAATTTGGATAGTGATGAAGCTGCGGAGCAGTGCAAGATTTGCAGGATCATATCAGATTATTTTTTGAAGCTGTAGCGCAGCCTAACCTCATGATAACATCTGTTTTACGCTGCGCTGTAGCTTAGGAAGCTACTGTGATATAGAAAACTATAAATCTTACGCTGCTCCGCAGCTATGAAATTCTGCTACGTCTAGGAAATTGAGATAAAATGAAAAAATACCGATGCCTCTTAGTCGATGACGAACCACCTGCGATTGAACTGCTAGAAAAGTACATCAGTATGGTCGATCAATTGGAGGTGGTTGGCACTTCACATAGTGCAGTAAAAGCCTTCGATTTGCTGAAAAAACAAGCAGTCGATCTCTTATTTCTGGATATCCGAATGCCTGTCTTGAATGGATTGGACTTCTTGAAAACACTACAACATCCTCCTGCAGTCATCCTTACTACTGCGTACAGAGAATATGCGCTGGATGGTTACGACTTAGATATCGTCGATTATCTACTAAAACCGATTGCTTTTGACCGCTTTTTGAAAGCCATTGATCGTTTTCAAAATCGCTTTGCAGAAGAAACAGCAAAAATCAACGAACCTTCTACTACCCATATCTTCTTTAATGTCAATCGGACGCATCATAAAGTGGTACTCAACGATATTCTATACATCGAAAGCCTGAAAGATTATGTACGCATTCATACTATCAACAATCGCTTAGTTGTGAAAGGAAATATTGGCAAAATTTTAGAACTATTACCTTCGGATCAATTTGTACGGATTCATCGTTCTTATGCGGTGGCGATTGCGCGGATTGAAACATATAATCAGACAGAGGTGAAAGTTAGTGGGAAAGAGTTGCCGCTGGGGGTGAGTTTTAGGGATGGGTTTTTGGAGGCGATAGAGTGAGAGATTAGAGCAGAAACAGACTAATTTTGAAACAAAATTAGTCTGTTTCTGCTCTAAAAAAGCTACGAGCAGTGTTCTACCCAAAACTACTCTACCAACTCACTGGTCATTTTTGCCCCTCCCATTTGAGGAAGTGTAGCAGAGGACTTAATGACAGCTTTCTCTCCAGAGCTAGCCACCCAAACTGTTGTATTCATACTACCATCCTCTAGAGCAGTAATCTCTATTTTGTAAGTATCAAATTCACCAGCAGGCACTTTTACTTTTTCTTCTCCCACTACTTTCATTTCAAAAGCTTTGATCTTCTGCATTTGCATATCAAAGGTGCTGTAAACTGCCGTGTAGTCCTGCTCTAAAGGTAAAGCTGCGAGGGTTTCGTATAGTGCAGCACAATCGCCAAAGAGCGCAGCATCTTTTTCCATTTCAATGGCTTTGCTCTGCCCATTCATATCCATCGTTCCGCTGATTTTATCGGCACTATGCTCCAAATTAATTTTTGCAGGTCCTTGTTCCACACTGCGCTTGACAGGCAGGAGCGACCCTTTTTCCACAGTTGCTACATCCAGCATATTGCCCATCATGGACTTCGCCGATTGCGTAATCACCCAATGGTCGCCCTCTGCTTTAATCTCTTGCGTCATATCCATTTTGATCTCCTGCCCGCTTATAGCAATTGTTATATTGTATTTATCAGTTCGCTCAGATAAATCCTTAGCAGGTTGAGGAAGCGCAGCAGTTAATTTATTTTCATCTACCTTTTCGGGCATGGTAACACTAGCAATATCCACCGTGATTTCTTCTAGTCGATTAGCCACATCTTCTGGCATATCTTCTTGGTATCTTCCCCCAATATGTTTTGCTAAAAATTTCTCCGCTGCCGCCAAGAAAGCCATACTGTTCACTGGACGCCTGAAGCCGTGTCCTTCATCGGGTGCACAGATGTACTCTACTCCTAGCCCCAATTCGCGCATCGCTACTACAATCTGATCGGATTCTGCTTTCTTCACCCGTGGGTCATTCGCTCCCTGCACAACCAAAAGAGGAACTTGAATTTTATTTGCGGAAAATAAAGGTGACTGACTGACGAGTTGAGCTTTGCCCTCCTCTGTTTCGGGATTCCCCATCCGTTCGTAAAACATCTTGCGAATAGATTCCCAATAAGGAGGAATGGATTCCATCAATGTAAGTAGATTGGAAGGACCAACAATCGAAACACCTGCTGCATAGACATCAGGGGTAAAGGTGAGTCCAGCTAGCGTTGCATAGCCACCATAGGAACCACCCATAATGGCAACCCGACTTTCATCTACAATGCCTTCTTTGACCAAGTGCTTTACACCCCAAGTCAAATCATCTTGCATCAACTGTCCCCATTCGTTGTTGCCAGCATTGAGAAAGGCTTTTCCGTAACCCGTCGAACCTCGGAAATTT
>JBCCLV010000171.1:0-2634 GCA_039026695.1 Bacteroidota bacterium | reverse complement strand
TTGGTCACAGAAGCCAAGAGAAGGGTATCGAAGCTTCCAGCGATCCCCTTTAGACGCAAATTGGATTTCTTCTGGAGTGTGTCACCAATCGCTCGGATGTAGCTGCTGTCTTGGTAGATCGCTAAGAGTTCTTGTGAAGTCACTAGTAGTGGATAAAAGTTCGATTTTCTAAAGAGGCGCAAACTTAAGAATGATGATTTCATTTGCACATCATCCGCATGGTTTGTGTGGCATTAAACTGCCGACCTTACACACAAGAAAATGCAACAAGAATTGTTTGCTACAGGGCTTAGCCGATTTGATAGAAGAAAGCACATCATTCGTCTAAATAGTGCATAATTCTAAGATTTAATTGCAACGAACTATAGTTATCACGGGTATATAACACACGAGAAGCACACAATTTTTAAATCAAAGTGCGTTAAATAAATACTTTCTTTTAGGTTAGGTTGGTGATTAGGCGTGTACCCTTTGGGTCACGCCTTTTCTTTGGTTGATGCCATGTAGATTTAGTTCATACAAATCTTTTATTTTCTTAACAGCATCGCTCAATTAAACTAACCCTCCAACTTTATTTTTGAAGTATGAAGAAGTCAGTTTTCCTACTAGTTCTGATCGGTTTCTCTTTGCAAATCTGTGCCTGGGGACCTACCGGACACCGAGTGGTTGGCCTTATTGCAGAGCAGCATTTGAGCAAAAAGGCACTAAAGAATATCAGAAAAATTTTAGGTGCTCAAACACTCGCAGAAGTGAGTGTTCATATGGATTTTATAAAATCCGATCCCACCTTCCGCCATATGTCTCCCTGGCACTATGCAACAATCCCTGAGGGCACCAACTATACAGATTCAGATACTCCAGCGGAAGGAGATGTCATTATTACAATTGAAAGACTTTTAGAAGAACTGAAAGCAAAAGCATTTACTGATGTTGATGAAGCATTTGCATTAAAATGTTTGGTTCATTTGGTAGGAGATATCCATCAGCCGCTGCATGTAGGGAACGGGGAAGATCGGGGAGGTAACGATATATCGCTGGATTACTTTTGGGAAAAGTCTAATCTGCACCGAGTTTGGGACAGCGGTATCATTAATCAACAAGGATATAGCTACACGGAATATGTGGCGTGGATCAACCACCCTGCCGACGATCAACTTAAATTGTGGAAATCAGGCAATGTGCGTGAGTGGGCAATGGAGTCTGCTAAACTACGCACGCAATGCTATGAAACAATGCCAGAAAATAAGCGACTGACTTATCGATATAACTTTGACAATATTGAGCTACTAAACCAACGTTTACTACAGGCGGGAGTTAGGTTGGCTTACGTCCTGGAACAGATTTACGGTAAAAGAGCCAAATAAAGAGGTCGAAAAAGACCGTATCTGCTGGATTAGACCAAATAACTTTATGCAATTAGAGAAGGGTGTATCGAAGCTTATCTGCTGCCTGTTCCATTTCTACTAGTGCCTCGATCGCAGTGACTGCTTCAGGAGGTACTTTCATGATTTTTGCTGCATTATATACTTGCTCTTTTTCATCTTCGGCATAATCTCCATCGGCTGCAGCCATCCTGATTGCATCGTAGATCAGTAGCTTATTAAAATTGGCAAACGAAGCAGAGTTGATATTATAGAATAGTTCCTCCAGCTCATCTTCATCGTATTCAAAATTCTCCCATGCTTTAATGATCTCTTCACTTATCCCCACTTCTTGAGCGCAAGATACCGTCAGCCATTCAAGCTCATCATCTGACACTTCTCCATCTGAGCCGGCGATATTGAGCAAAACATAGCCGTACTCTTTCCAGAGGTTTTTAGGAATCATGGAAATCCCGTAAAATTTAGGTGAGATATTATCAAAGCGATGATTCATAAAAGGAAATATGATGAACGACTAAATTTGAAGACGAAAATTTAATTTTTTAAAAGGAAAAACAACATTCTAACCTTAAAAATTATGCCAACCATGACTCCCGCCGATCTTAAGCAGCTTGCAGATGAGCATATTTCAGAACCTCAATTGTCATCACAATTAGATCGTTTCAAGAAAGGATTTCAGCCTTTAACGCTCTCCGCTGCAGCAACCGTGGGGTCAGGAATTTTGCGTTTGAGCGAGAGTGAGATTCAAACACTGATCACGAGCTATGAAAAAAGCACGGCACAGACTTTGAAGTTTGTGCCTGCTTCCGGGGCTGCTTCCAGGATGTTCAAAGCGATGTTTGCTTTGCTCGATCTTTCGGGGGCAGAGATTCAGCAGGATGAGACAGCAGTTAATTTTTTTGGGAACCTTAAAGACTTTGCTTTTTTCGACGATCTTAAAGCACGCTATGAAGCAAAACATGCAGAATCCATAGAGCATGCTATGCAACGAAAAGACAAAAGTGTGGTGCAGGCCTTGCTTCAGGAGAAAGGCCTCTCCTACAGTAGTCTTCCCAAAGGTCTTCTGAAATTTCACAAATATGAAGATGGAGCAAAGACACCGGTGCAGGAACACCTTACCGAAGGTGTAGCCTATGCTTCCCAGCAAGGACAAGTGAAGATACATTTTACCGTATCTCCGGAGCATCAGGAAAAATTTGAGGCACACGTAAGCGAAGTGACCTCTTCGTACCAGAAAGATTTACAGATAGAG
>JBCCLV010000170.1:0-2853 GCA_039026695.1 Bacteroidota bacterium | reverse complement strand
TGGTAATGCGATTAAAGCTGCCACTCCCACTAGCTTCATAAATTGAGATGAAACCAGTAAGATGATCTGCTGTACGCTGGCACCCAAAACCTTCCGTACTCCAATCTCTTTTGAGCGCTTGGTGATCGTGAAGGAAGCCAGTCCAAACAGTCCCAGACACGCAATGAATATCGCCAGCACGGAGAGCAGCCCAAAGACCTGCTGAAACCTCACATCCTGTTGATATTGCTTATCGAATTCCTGATCAAGGAAAAAGAAATTGAACGGAGTATTTGGAAAATAACTGCTGAACGCAGTTTCAAGAGCAGCTACCTGTTGCTGCGGATTGTCACCTACAGCTTTTATATTGATTAGTGATGCATCACCGTGATCATAGATAAATATCATAGGCACCAGTGGATCTTTCGGACTGAATTGATGAAAGTCTTTGATAACTCCAGTGATTGACCACTGTCCCTTGCCCACATTTAGTTTTTTGCCTACAGCTGCATCTGTGTTAGGTAAATTCCAAATACGCAGTGCCTCTTGATTTACAATCACTTTGTTGTCATTATTGCCGTCTATAAAGTCGGTGCCAGCAACAAGTTGTAAGTCCATAACGTCCACAAAATCATGGTCGATAAAGTAGAGATACATATTATTATTGTGCTCTTCTAACGCATCTGCTGGATTAATCCCTGTTGTAGTACCCATCTGGTGAGCGGGCATTCCCGGAGCAGCTTCAGACAGTGCTACTTTCTCAAAAAGAGGATTTTGTAGCAACTCACCTTTAAAAGCTTTGAACTTGTCCAGCGTCCAATCATCAGGAGCGTTCACCACGATTACATTTTCACCCGTGAGCCCAAGATCTTTACCCCTCATAAAATTGAGTTGTTGATTGACTGTTAGCGTTTGTACTAGTAGAAATATGGTAATCCCAAACTGCACTACCACCAACGCTTGCCTTAGTCGATTACCTGAGGCAGAATGACCAAACTTTCCTTTCAAAACTTCCATGGGCTTGAAAGATGAGATGACTTTAGCCGGGATACCCCCACTGATCAAAACTGAAATAGTAAGAATTCCCATAAAAAGACCCCAGAACTTAAGGTCGCCCAGAAAATGCCAGGATTCACTGAGCTGTGCCAGTTCTGCAAAGTAATCAATGAAGAGGGCTATCAAAGCCACAGACAGTATTCCAGCAAATAAAAAAACGAGTACACTTTCCGTGTAAAGTTGGCCTATCAGTTGCAGTCTGGAAGAACCATTCACTTTTCGAATCCCGATTTCATTGGCCCGGTCAAGGGCTTTGGATGTAGATAAGTTGATATAATTGAAAAGAGCAATTAAGATGATCAGGATCGCTACCCCCAGCATGAAGTAGACGGTATTGGCATTTCCATTGGTTTCAGCTTCGAATGACTTGTGTGAGTATAAGTGGATGTCTTCCATGGGCTGAGCAATGATATTTTCACTAGGCAGGAATTCTTCCGCTGTGAGTCGTTCATTTAGTTTTTCGAGATTGGCAAGAAACCTGGGGTACTGGCTCCTGTCTGAAAGTTGATAGTAAGTGAAGGTGTTGTTACCACCCCAGTTGTCATCTGTCTCACCGTAGAGCGTTTTCAGCGTAGGGTAAGACATGAGCATGCTGAACTTCAGATGTGTATTTTCAGGCGAGTCTTTAATAATCCCTACTACCTTAAAAGTTGCACTATCGGAAGGGATCTCGATGGTTCTGTTTAGTACATCTTCCGTTCCAAAAAGTTTAACTGCCTGACTTTGCGTCAATACCAATTCATAGGGAGCCTGAAAAGCAGTCTCTTGATTCCCTTGGAGGAAAGGATAGTTAAACATTGAAAAGAAGGAAGCATCAGCACCATACATTTTTGATTCTCGAAAAAACTGATCGCCTACTTTTAAAGTAAACTGGTCTATATGGTAGGCCCTTGCAAATTCTTCTACCTCTGAAAATTCATCCTTGATCAGAGGACCTAAGGGAGGGTAGGTCTCGCAATCTTGCTCAAATATCACATCACCATCCATGTAGTCGGTAGTGATTCGAATCAGTTTTTCTGCGTTTGGATTGTAAGCTTCATAACTGAGCTCAAAGCGCACGTATTGTAATATGAGTAAAGAGATAGTAAGCGCGCTGGCCAGACCTAGTACATTGATTGCGGTGTAGGTTCTGTTTTTGTTGAAAATGCGCAAGGCTATTTTTATGTTGATTTTAAGCATGATAAATGAGTTGAGTCTGTGTGAAAATTTTGGTGTTGCAAGTAGCGTGGGCCGGATCAATTTTAGGCAGTCCCAGATGTATCTTCTGTGTGCCCTTTTAGCAGATACTTCTTCCAGGCTGTCTTGATATACCTCATAAAGGTCTCCTTCCAGCTCCTCTAAAAAATCAGATTTAAGCAGCTTCCTCAAGAGGTAAAGGGGCCACACGGGTGGTTCCGATGGTGAATTCGCTCTCAAAATGAGATTTGATTTAAGGCCGTAGAGGGGATAGCCTCCCAAAGATTGTAGCGAAGTTCTTTAAGCTCGGAAAGTACCTTTAAAGCATAAGGTGTAGCAGAATAAATTCTCTTCCTTTTTCCACCTCTTTTTTGGGTGGCCTCTCCAAATTCAGAATTGAGAAAACCTTTTTCTTCCATCCTTTTTAGTGCGGATTGCACAGATCCCACGCTGAGCCTTTCATTAAGTCTATTTTCGAGCTCTCTCTTTATTTCTACTCCGTAGGCTGCTTCCTGGAGTAGAAATAAAGAGAGAGCTCGAAAATAGACTTAATGAAAGGCTCAGCGTGGGATCTGTGCAATCCGCACTAAAAAGGATGGAAGAAAAAGGTTTTCTCAATTCTGAATTTGGAGAGGCCACCCA
>JBCCLV010000169.1:0-2870 GCA_039026695.1 Bacteroidota bacterium | reverse complement strand
CTCCAGCAGCGATTGGAATACCGATCACATTATAGATAAATGCCCAAAACAGGTTTTGCCTGATCCCCTGTACGGTTCTTCTGGATAGCTTTAAGGCTTTTGGGATTGCTCGCAAGTCGGAAGTAATAAGTGTCATCTTGGCCACATCCATAGCTATGTCCGAGCCTTTACCCATCGCAACACTTACATCCGCTTGGGCAAGTGCATGAGAATCATTGATCCCATCACCTACCATGGCTACTACTTTGCCTTGGCCTTGTAATTCTTTTACGAAATCAGCCTTATCCGATGGCATTACTTCGGCTTTAAAGTGGTCAATGCCTACTTGGTCAGCCACGGCTTTTGCTGTTTGCTCATTGTCACCTGTGAGCATGTAAACCTCAATACCTCGCACTTGTAGTGTTTTGATTGCTGTGGCAGAACTTTCCTTTAGCTCATCTGCGATGGCCAGAATCGCCAGGACGGCCAAGTGATTGGCAAAGAAAATAACCGTTTTACCTTGATCCCTCCATTCACTGGCTTGATTATCCAGTGTGGGTGAAATTGTAATGCCTTTATTATTTATCAATCGCTGATTACCGATATAAAACTTTTCACCATCAGCTGATTGAGCTTCTGCACCCATACCGGTAATACTCTGAAAATCCAAAATACTTTCCGGTTTAAAACCTTCCTCCCTTAATCTGGCTACCACGGCATCTGCCAGGGGATGTTCAGATTGTGACTCAATAGCCAATAGCACTTGTTTGTAGTACTCATTGTCATTTTCCCATTGCCAGTCAGTAACAGTCGGTTTACCTTTTGTTATCGTGCCTGTTTTGTCCAGTACGATGGCATTTGTCTTGTGACCAAGCTCCAGGCTTTCGGCATCCTTGATCAGGATATTGTTTTCAGCACACTTGCCAATGCCCACCATAATGGCGGTGGGAGTAGCCAGACCCAAAGCACACGGACAAGCGATTACCAAAACCGCAACCGAGGTGAGTAGGGCGTGGGTAAACGCATCATCTCCACCTACCAGCATCCATGTTATGAAAGTCATGATAGCTATGGCGATTACAATGGGAACGAAAATCCCTGCAATTTTATCAACCAATTTCTGCACCGGGGCTTTGCTTCCCTGAGCTTCCTGTACCATCTTGATAATTTGAGAGAGCAGCGTTTCGCCACCTACTTTCTTTGCGATGAATTGGAAGCTTCCCTTTTGATTGACTGTACCCGCAAAGACTTCCGTGCCTTTAGTTTTCTCAACCGGTACTGGTTCTCCTGTGATCATACTCTCATCTACAAATGAACTTCCTTCGGAGACTTCACCGTCTACAGGTATTTTCTCTCCAGGACGAACGACAATGATATAACCCTTCTGTACTGAAGAGATTGGCATTTCCACTTCTTCACCACTTTGGATCACCTTGAGTGTCTTAGGTTGTAAGCCCATGAGCTTTTTGATGGCTGATGAAGTGTTTGATTTAGCTTTTTCTTCGAGCAGCTTACCTAACGAAATGAAGGTGATAATAACTGTAGCTGCCTCATAATAAACGTGTGGATGGATTCCTCTTGTGTGCCAGAAATCAGGAAATAGGGTATTGAATACACTGAAGATAAAGGCAATGCCTGTGCTAAGAGCAACGAGGGTATCCATATTAGCTTTACCATGTTTGGCTTGCTTCCAGGCATTGACGTAAAAGCAGCGACCAAACCAGAACAAGATCGGTACACTAAGTACCATCGAGATCCACCGTCCGGGGATCCATTCCATATAAAACATACCTATGATGAATACAGGCAGTGTTAAAACGGCTGACCAAATCGTTCTTCGTTTTACATCCTCATAGTGCTGTTTTTGTAGATTTTCCTGGGCTTCTGATGGGTCTTCGGCATCAACGATTAAATCGTAACCCACTGATCGCAGTGCATTTTGTAGATCGGAAGGTTGGAGTGTTGTATCGTACTCTACCAATACAGATGAAGAAGCGAAGTTTACGCTGGCTGTGGATACGCCATCCGTGTTGGTTAAGATGGATTCCACGCTGGATGCGCATGCTGCACAGGTCATTCCAGTTACTGGAAACGACTGTTTAGTTGTATTTTCCCCTTTGTTGGGTATTGTTATATCTGTAGTCTCCATAAGTCTTTGCTATTATTTGGATACTACAAATCTCAGGATCCGTCAGTGATTACCTGTTACACAATTTTGAGAAAGGTTTATGAGATTTTGGCTACATAGAATCGATACTCTTTCGATCAGGTCGCTGTTTCTTGAATTGGCTAGGAGTCATACCTGTCTCTTTTTTGAATTGAGCTGATAAATGCGCTACACTGCTATAGTCCATTAGATGAGCGATTTCTGAAAATGTCAGCTCATTGTAGAAGATCAACTCTTTTACTCGCTCTATCTTCTGTTTGAGGATAAACCGCTCGATGGTTGTTCCCTCAACGGATGAAAACAATCTACTCAGTGATGAATATTCCTGGTTTAGTTTCTCTGAAATCAAGGTAGAGAAATTGACATTTAAGCCTTGCTTGTCGTGATGGATTCGGTCTACAATAATCGACTTTATCTGACCAATCAATTTTGATTTTTGATCCTGAAGCAACTCGAAACCTCGTGCTGCAAGTAGCTCCTCCAGCCGCGTTTTCTGATCACTGGTAATCTGAGAGGGAGTATTCACTTCTCCCAATTCAATGGAAGATGTTTTGATTTCCAGTTCATCAAGGATGTCCTTTACTGTATCAATGCAGCGAGGACAAACCATGTTTTTTATGTAGAGAGTATTTGCTTTCATCCATTCTTAATTTACGTTCTACTTATCGTTGATCAGTTTATTGATCTGCCCGAGCATAACTTCGATTTGCGATTCATCCAACTG
>JBCCLV010000168.1:0-2961 GCA_039026695.1 Bacteroidota bacterium | reverse complement strand
GATATTGTGCGACCCGGAGGACTTATTGTCGCATTAGGATTTTTGCTGGCTTTTTAGGTTTACAATCAATCAGCAATGATGTGTCGTAAGTGATGTCTCGACTCAAAACTCAATTACTTTGTTTTAAAACACTTAGCAGGTGATTTCTTCAAAGCACACCTTTAATACTTCTTTTTAAGAGCTTTAAAAAAAATTAGACATTTGCCAGGTTCCAGAGTTACCAAACTCTATGAACGAGCACTTTTTTGACTGTCCCTACTGTGGCGCTGAGATTTCTATGTTGCTAGATCCTTCCATACCATCTCAGGAATACATAGAAGACTGTGAAGTTTGCTGTAATCCGATCAATATTTCCTACCAAATGGAATATGGCGAATTGGTTTCTTTTGGCTCTGATTCTATAGAACAGTAGAAGTACGCACAGACCAAACCTGTATTTTATGCATAAGAAACTTTGGGCTGCATTTCACTTACTGAAACCAGATCCATAGTCGACGCTTTACCCTTTAAGCGTTCATCTTTTAGGGCCTTCGTTTTTGCATTCAAATCCTTGGGATTGATTTGATCCATGAGCGACTTGGAAATCAAAAGGCTCAGGTCAAATTCACTACACTTTGCCTGAATCCTGGAAGCGGTGTTGAGTACATCACCAGAATAGACAAGTTCGCGTTTTACAACGCCAATCTCGCCAGCGGTGATGGTACCACCGTGCAGTCCGGCCCTAAATTTTGGCGCCACCCCATAGGTCTCCATAAAATGGCTCTCCTTTTGTTGTAAGACGCTATCAACAGCAAAAAAGGAGTGTAAGCAATTGGCCTTTCTGAGGCCAGCTTGTAATTCCCAGGTTACTACAATCTCATCCCCTACATATTGGTAGATTTCGCCCCTTGACTTAATGATCTCCGGAACTACCATAGAAAAGACGTCATTTAGAAAATGAAAGTACTTTTCTTCGCCCAATTCTTCGGCGATAGTGGTGGATGATTTGAGGTCTGCAAACATGAAGATCCGATTTTCTTTTTTCGGAGTGAAGTATTTGCCGAGTAGAAAGGCAAGAAAGACTCTGGGGCCGAATCTGTCTCTCACTAATAGTACGCCAAGGGTAAGAAAAACTACAACCAGCCAAAAGAAGAAATTGAGAAGAGCGATCTTATCACCGATTGCATTAAATAGCTGCGAAAGAAATTTGGGAAATGAAAAGCTAGCTGGATTCTGGAAATCACTAACTACGGTGGTAGCCAAATTGATCAGCAGGTACATACTTATGAGGGAAATGAAAATGAGTCCTACAGCGCGTAGAAATACCATTTTTCTAAGCCATCTTTCCCATAAAAAAACAAGTGCTGACCCACCAAATACTCCACCTATTAGAATTGATATTACCAGGTTTCCAAGAAACAGCTGATGAGGCTGGCCCGTTGGAAAACACCCATTCATATAGTGATCGAAATACTGATATAGTGCAACTAGCATCCAGAAAAGCGTGATCCAAGACAAAGTGATGAGTTTACTTTTAGCTTGTGTTTTGCCGGCTAATTTGTAAAAGGCGGCTAGCAATTCTCTTGATCTCCTTTTTCTTTGTGAATGTTCATTTGCATGAAGAGCTTTTTGTGTTCTTGCAAATCAGATTCAAAATTCAAGCTTGTAGCTGATATTAGGGATGATCAAAGCCTCCCCAAGTTGATCTATCTGATCAGTTTGTTGGTTGTAGGCAAAACCTTCAAACTCTTCTACCATAGTCGCATTTATCAGGCTTAGAGTCCATACAGAAGAGCTTTTGGTTTTGTTTTTTCGATACGAAAAAGTGAAATGCGTGATTAAAGTTGCATCCAGTTGCGCTGCAAAAGCATCAGCTTCATTTAGTACAATTTCTCTCGCTGCTAATGAGGCATCGGTATCAAATGGAATATACCGCTGACCCCCTTGATAAGTTGCTCTGAGATTTAGGCCTAGCACATTACTACTTGAGGTTCCTATAAACCACTCCTTACCAATCAAACCATTCAGGATAAACCCTCGGTCAAAAGCAGTACTCCTCCAAATGTGATCACCGCCTCTGTAGCGAGATCTAAATACTGAAGAAGTCAACATGTAGTAGTAGCCATTATTCATGAAACGCTCAAGCGTAACATCCAAACCAAAATTTCTTCCTTTTCCGGTATTGGTAAGCCGTTCACTTATAAACCAGTCATTTTCCAGATTGATGAAGGAAAAAGCAGTTCCTGCCAGCACTGGCACATCAAATAAGTATTGATAGTAAGGCTCCAATCTCAAGTGCAGTTGCTCATTGAATTGGTGAGTGAATGTGCCTACAAAGTGGTGTGAACGGGTAAGCTTTAAGTTTCTGTTTTGCTGTACGTTCCTTTCGTCCCGATTAAGATAATAATTCAGCCTTTCTGTTCTGCTATGCAAGCCATAGGACAGTCCAAAAGAAGAATTTGGCATAATGCGGTATCTGACTGATGCTCTGGGCTCCATCAGCGATTGACGGTTAAGTCTGAAATGAAGAAAATTTAGGCCACATTGAAAGCTGAGCTTTTTTGAATCAGAAGTTTTATACTGCCCAAAGGCGGAAAATAGTACGGTAGATCCTTCATCATTGACTACTGCACTAGTACTTCCACTCTCAGCATTTTGAAGTAAAAGATTATAATGCTTGAAAAATACACGGGTACCTAGCTCAATTACCTGATCTTTTCTCGTCTGTCGATTTAGCTGAGATTGGGCAACTACTGTCTGGTTTTCATTTTTTACTCTTTCGTCTAGGATTAATCCTCCGTCAGCTTGAGCAAATTCGGAAGTCAGGTCCAGTCCATTACCAGTGATGGCAATGTCTGTTTCTAAAGCAGACCTATCATCGATGTAGATAATATTTTTAACTCCTGAGGCTGCCATGAATTGCTTCACCTCCTGCGACTCTCTATCGGAAGGATATCTCCAGGCAGAAGTATTTTTTTCGTG
>JBCCLV010000167.1:0-2991 GCA_039026695.1 Bacteroidota bacterium | reverse complement strand
TGAATCCAAAGAGGAAGTAGAAAAGATGGGCATTCACGTAGGTACGGTTGCTACCTTCCAGGATGAGCTTTTTGAAATGAACGAAAAGTACCTTGTGGGTCGTGCCTTGGACAATAGGGCAGGAGGTTACATGATCGCAGAAGTGGCACGTAGAATTTCAGAAAACAACATTGAACTGCCCTTCGGATTGTACATTGTAAATGCAGTACAGGAGGAGATAGGCCTTAGGGGTGCTGAAATGATCTCCAGAAGAATAAAGCCAGACGTGGCAATCATCACGGATGTGACCCACGATACACAATCTCCCATGTACGACAAGATCACCAGCGGTGATATGACAGCTGGTAAGGGTCCGGCAGTCACCTATGGCCCAGCGGTTCAAAATAATGTGCGAGATATGATCATCGAAGTGGCTGAAAAAAATAAGATCCCTTTTCAGCGAATGGCTGCTTCCCGTACTACAGGTACGGATACAGATGCCTTTGCTTTTTCTGATGTAGGAGTGGCTTCTGCCCTCATCTCATTGCCTTTGAAATATATGCATACCACCGTGGAGACAGTGCATAAGGATGATGTAGAAAGTGTAATTAAATTGATTTACGAGACGGTGATACAGATCGAAAACGGACAGGACTTTACCTATTTTTAAATAAGTAGCAAGCGACTGTAGCACTGTGGTTATAAGGAATGTCACGAGTGATTGACTTGTGGTTTCGACCTTGAGCAAGGTTTGCGCATAATTTGAATACCTAAAGGTGTCGAAAGACATGTAAAGTTTTGAAGATCAGCGAAGATCAGATAGGTAGATCAATTGAGCTTGAGAGCCCGCCACGGCGAATTGTCTCTTTGGTTCCATCGCAGACCGAATTTTTACTTGATATTGGGGCTCCTGTGGTAGGTCGAACTTCATATTGCATTCATCCAGCCTCTATGGCTGAGGAAATACCTATCGTAGGAGGAACAAAGAATTTTCGGATTGATAAAATTCAAGAGTTAGCACCGGATCTGATAGTAGGGAATAAGGAAGAAAATTCGAAATCTGGGATTCAGAAGCTGATGACTCAATTTCCCACTTGGATCAGCGATGTGAAAACACTACACGGTGCCTTTGACATGATGCAAACGCTCGGGGAAGTATGCGAATACCAAAAGGAATCCCAAAGAATCATTGCGGATTGTCGAGAAGCCCTGCATAAGGTGAAGGCTACCCAACAGGGATCGGCGATCTACATGATCTGGAAGGATCCTTGGATGGCAGCAGGAAAAGGTACGTTTATCGATGAGATCATGCAGCATTTAGGTTACCGTAATGCCGTAAAAGAAGAACGATACCCGCAAATATCTTCTGAGGTATTGCAAGACTTGGACGTAGATCATGTGCTGCTCAGTTCAGAGCCCTTTCCATTCGAGAAGAGGCATAGTGAAGAGATGCGCAATTTGAAGCCTCATTCGCAGATTTCGATTGTAGATGGTGAGCTTTTCAGTTGGTACGGAAGTAGGCTTAGAAAATGGTATGATTACGCAACTAGCTAGGAAACTGAATTTTCATCAGGTACTGATCGTGCTTATTTTCAGCCAGAATTTTTAAATCAACCCCTAGCTGTTCAGCCATTTTCTTCATCGTCTGAGGATCTACATAAAGCCAATCAAACCAGTCGCTTTTTTCTCCACGATACTCATACTGATAGCTGACCTCCCCAAAATAGCTGTCAGTTTGTGTTTGATCTCTGGACAAATAGCTTATGTCGGAGGAATCGACAATGATTTGCCCACCTGGACTCAGTAGTTTCTTGCAATGTGTCAGAAAAGAAGGTAATAGCGCTAATCTCGCTGCTAAACCCAATCCATTCATCATCATCAGTAGGGTATCGTAGCGCTCTTCGTGCTGATTTAAGTCTGCTTCAATCACATTTGCGATTCCTCTTTTACGCATGGTGTGAATACAACCTGTGGAATGCTCAATGGCTGTGACTTGTTGTCCTCTATGCTGAAGAATGATTGATAAAGCACCAGCTCCTGCGCCTACATCTAGGATCCTGCCTCTACATTGCTCTAGCGCAATAACTTCCAACTCATCCAACTCATCTTCATCGCGAAAGAATGCTTCAACCGGCATTTCGTCGGGAGTACCAAAGTTGTTGTGTAAGGTTAGCTTTCCGTCGAAGCGTTGGCACAAGTAATCGTAGATAGCGATTCCGTGAACATCTTTCAAGTTAGGTTTATTCAACGATTAAGCTGCAAGATTGTGATAAATGAAAATTATTTTGTTTAATTAATCAACAGTTACTCAATATTTTAGGTTTGTTTATCAAAGACAAACTTTCAGAAAGTGAATTATGTTTTTCCCTTTTTTGTTAACTGATTAAACCAGCCAGTTATGAAGAAAATTATTTTGATTGATGATGATGCAACTACAAACTACCTTAACAAGATCATCATTGAAAAATCAGGTTTAGTAGATCAGATCTTAGTTTTCGATTCAGCTACAGAAGCTCTTGGCTTTTTTGAGCAGTCAGCAGGTGAAGTGAATGGAAGCTTGGTTCTTCTGGACATCAATATGCCGATCATGAATGGCTGGGAATTTTTAGATAGGTACTCCCACTTGAATGAAAAGGGTGAAGAAAAGATTGTATTGCTTACATCATCTATAAGCCCTTCGGACAAAAAAGCCGCCGAAGAGAATCCTTACGTTGCAGACTTTAAGTCCAAGCCTCTATCTTCTGTTGTAATTAAAGAGCTGGTCCAAGAATATTTTAAGTGGGCTCCGGCAAACTAATATTCAATTCAGTCCCATTTCCTTCTTCGCTCTTCAAACTAATTGTACCGCCTAGTGAGGAGATCCTATTTTTTACAATGTAAAGCCCTATACCTCTTCCGGGAATGTCCAGATGGTATCGTTGGTACATTTGGAAAAGCTTTTCGCCTGCTTTTTCTATATCTATTCCGAATCCATTATCTGAAAAATTAAAAAGTAGCATTCCATCATCTCTT
>JBCCLV010000166.1:0-3053 GCA_039026695.1 Bacteroidota bacterium | reverse complement strand
TGCACTTGGTGAATATAATTTTCGGGAACATAAACCAAATTTAAGTAGCGATATAGACCGCCATAGACATTAAAATCAGATAGATCAGAAGGAATCATTTCCAAGTCACGAGAATTGTCACATTTTATGGAGAGCGGGACTTTCTCGCCATATTTTTTCGCTAAGGCTTCTATTTCATTTACCTTTTTGAGATTATCGGTAATGTCCACTGTCCATTCGTCGTAGCCACCGACGTGTTCGCCTACTTTCTGAGTACCGATATAGACCTCTGTCTTTTGTCCTGCTCCTTCAAAATGGAGCAAGGTTCTTCCATTTTTATACGGATTTTTAATGTCCAAAGCAGTGCGATACCAACCTATCCCTTGATAGTAATTTTGATAAGGATTAACTGCATCAGTTGCATTGAAACAGTGTGGTAAAGTCACTTCTTCCCACAGAGGAACAGTCTCGGGTCGTCCTGCTTTCACAGGGCGTACTGCTTCCCAGACACCTCCTAAGTCTTCTTGGAGGTACTGCCAATCATTGTTTAATCTAGTCGTATGCGTAGAAATACTTTGTGCTTGAAATTCCAAAATTGCCAAGCAGCAGAGGAGTATTAAGATCGTTTTTTTCATCTTCGTTTTGTCCATTTTAGAAAGGGTAGAAGCTGATGACTAACTACAAAAGATATTGGTATTGTATCAAAATCCCGTAGGGATGAACTATAGGTAGAAAGGTGATTGTGATCTAATCTAAGTGCCGTAGGTACGGGCTGTAGTACGCACCTACGGAGCTAAGAAAGATAACTAGAAAATTTCCTACCTACAGTTCGCTCCGCTGGAGCTATGCCGATAAATATAGGGCTAACCTCATTCCAACCAAAGCACTGGCTGATAAATAGGATACGTCCTTTTGATTTCTTCTGACTGACGGTTGGGGCTGAGAGATTGCCAAATACTCAGGAAATTTTCATCTTCGTAAGCCAAAGCAGCAAATAGCAATCCTGGACTTTGAATCGGCAATTCCTCAAAATGCTGCACATCTGGTGCTTTGATCCAATTGCTTTTGTCCTGCATATAAGGCACCATAAACGCCCATGCTTTGTTAAAACTGCCTTTTTCAGTCTCGTATTCCCAAAGATTGTCTTCTTTGGTGGAAGCCAATTGGCACAAAACAGAATAGCCTTCCAGATTGAAGAGGGAATAATTATAAGGTTTAGTGCGCTTCAACTCATCGGGAAAACTGCCATCCTCAGCCATTTGCTCCGGTAGTAGCTTTTTGAATCGCTCACGAGCCACTTTCATCAAATCTGCTCGATCTGTAAGGGAAGCGAAAGCAGCTATTTGCGCTGCCCACCAAGTACTGTGATTGTTGCCATGGTCTTTTTCATCCAAACCATACTCGTGCGTATTCATCCAAGTAGCAAAGTCTTCAAACCATTTCTTCAAACCCTTTTCCTCTTCTTCTGAAAGGAAATCTTTTGATAAAAACTTAATCGACTTAGCAATTTCAATCAAGTGAATCGTATCAATAATCCCAATACCACGCCCCGTCACTCTGCCTTTAATGGCTTGTGCGTAGAGTAGATTTGGATTCATTAAAGTTGCTGGATCAAGAAAGAACGCTCTTAGATGTTTTAGTGCATGAGTTGCATATTTCTCCTCGCCCGTTAGTTTATAAGCTGCTACTAATGCACCTACCCAAATGTTCAGATCACGCATGGCTTTGCGATGGGCGGTAAAGTTCTCTGGATTGCTTTGACCATCTTTTCGGATGTACGCTCCGTCAGGATCATCAGGATTGGGCCACCAGTAATCTCCTTCTGAGTAAAAATCATGGATGCTACCTGCGCTGCGCTCGCATTTGAAGTTGGTGAGAGGAATGGGTTCTTGTGTTAAATATTGATCGGCTAAAGCAATGATGTCTGCCTTTGCAAAATCGATTTTCTCTATAGTTACGCTTTCTTTAGTTGCTTTTGCCTCTGATGCTTGCTCAACTGAATTGCAGTTGTAAGTCAGGAAAAGAAAGATCAGCAGTAGATATTTGTAGTGTAATGTCATAATGTTTTGAATATCGAATACCGAATAAGGAATGTTGAATATCGAAGGATTTAGAACACGTTTTATGGGGAAACTCCGTCATTCGATGTTCAGTATTCAATATTCGTTATTCCCCTTTTACCACTCTTCCCCAAAGCCAGGTTTATTGTAAATTTCTGCCCAGTCGCGATGTCCTTCTTTGAAAGAACCCAAACACCAAGTAAAGGTAAAATCTACACTCGGCGGTGCGATGGTATCATGATAAGTGGGCGTCACGTTGATGGCTACTTCGTCAAAAACGTGGACATAAGTATTGACTTTTTCTTCTGGTAAAGCGCAATTTTGCAAGACATAAGGTACATCATCTTCGATGTCCGATTCGCAGCGAAAATGATAGATTTCTTCTTTGGCATTCTGCCCTAAACCATGAGGTCCATCTGGTCCATGAAAGTGAGGTGGGTAGCTGCCTACACCACCTCTATGTGCCATATAAGTATCTCCAAATAGTAGGCGACAGGCCTGTACATTTTGATCGACTAATTTAAAAACCGTTCGTTTGCTCATTTGGCGTTTGTTGCCCAAATCTGCTGCTAGAGGTGTGCCTTCGATATCTTTATGACGAACTAATTGCACAGGATGTTTGGTGTTACAATCTACTGCGCGAAATTCGCTGATGTCTGCCATTTCGCTAGCAGATAATTGCACTTCATTTTGAATACCAACGTATAAGACATCTCCTTTTCTTAACTGATGCGTTTCACCAGCAACTTCGATCGTTGCACTACCTCGGTTGATGTAATAAACTGCTTCTTCTTGCGCCAGACTGCGTTTTACTGGAGCATAGCTATCTACATGAGCATCAAAGACGACTCTTGCCATCCTTAGAAAGTGGAAGGAAGAATTTCCTTCGGTGATAATCTCTTGAACTTGATTCATCGCTGGTGTAGCGTCAAAAGCTTCTACCTTTCTAATTTCATTTTTGACGGGTACGACGACTTGTAAATCTTGCCGACGATCTGCTGGTGATTTAGGATT
>JBCCLV010000165.1:0-3085 GCA_039026695.1 Bacteroidota bacterium | reverse complement strand
CTTGATAACACTGCTCGTACCCTCCTTACTAATTGCAGCAGTTGCCTTTTTCTCTATCCTGGGGAAGACCTATAAAGTTTCTACTGCAAACCCGGTGGTGTCGCTGAGAGATGAGTAAAATTGTAAGACCTCCGATGTTGTATAACATCGGAGGTCTTATTTATATTGAAGTTACTCAGATTATCTACGTTATTTAGAACTTAGTTTATTCAGTTCGCAGCTGTTGTGATGGGTTGATATTACTGGCTTGTAATACTTTATAGCCTATCGTAAAAACGACGATTAGCAATACCACTGCTATTGACTTTAAAAAGTGGGTTATATCAGGCTCAATGTGGTATGCATAGATGATATCGAAGACTGTTCCAAAGACTATTTTTGAAGAAATCAAACCGATAATTGAGGCAATGCCCATCACCCAATACAGGTCTTTTCCAAGTAGATGAATGATGGTACCCTTTGAGGCGCCCAGTACTTTTCTTACCCCAAACTCTTTACTCTTCCGCAGTGCCTTCAATGAAATAAGGGTGTATAAGCCTATAATGGAAATAAGGATACTGATGATGGCAAGAAAAGAGTTGATGACGATCATGATTCTATTTAGCTCTTTAGCATTATTCATGACGTCACTTTGTGGGAATCCTACATAAAGTTCATCTTCGTAAATTTCATACCATACTTCTTCTAGCCCTCTGTTCGCCTCAACTGAAGAGCCGGAAACTCTCGCTACAAGGTTGAAATAGCGGTTCTTTTTTTCGCGGGTGATAATGGTAGGATTGATTTTGTTGTCCATCATGATGGATCGCAGGTTGAAGTCTTCTACTACACCCACCACTTTGTAGGAGATGTCTTCAATTTTGATGTGCTTTTCCAGTAAGGATTCTTCAAATTGACTTTCTAGCATCCGGTTGACCAGTACTTCCTTGCTTGTAGATTCTGTCTCTGTAAAAAAGCTACCCTTGATCAATCGTATGCCTATCACTTGGGGATAGTTAGCACCAGACTCCAAAAGCGAAACAGGGTGCTCGCTACCTTCATAAGACATGAATGCGCTCTCATTAGTAAACCCAACCAGTCGTTTCGTTCCAGCCACGGACTCGACAGCAGGATGTTGCTCCAATCGCTTCTTCAAAACGTCAAATTGTTCGGTTCTGTTGAGCGGTATATTAACTATTTTTTCTACATCATACCCTCTATCTAATGATTCCTGGTAATGGGAATTTTCCACATTTAAGAAAAGTCCGAAAATATTGTAGAAGCACAGGGCAAATTGTAGGGTCAGCAGAACAGACATAACTCTGTTTTTTCCAGAAAGCGCGACTTTATTGGCAAAAATCTTTAGCGCAGGAAACTTTGATACGTAAAGCGATGGATATGCAGCAGCAAGTACGGCTACTATGAGAATGATGAATACGCCGAATGCTAAAAAGTCTGTGATTGGGATTTTATCCAATTGAATAAGCTCCTGCTGAAAAAGTGCATTGTAGGAAGGAACTAATAGGTAAGAAATTCCAAATGAAAGGATGACAGCTAGGAAAATCATAAACGAGTTTTCAATCAGAAATTGAGTAGCGGTGCTTGCTTTGGTTCCTCCCAGTACTTTCCGCACACCGATCTCCTTCAATCTTTTGCCAGATAATGCAATACTAGTGTTGATGAAGTTGAAGCAGGCCAGAAACAAAATGGTAAGTGCAGATCCTGCAATTCCCCATACCGAAGATGGATGAAGGTGCTGGTTGTAAGTCCCTCGGTAAAGATCTCTTTCACAAGCAGGCCAGTCCAACATATTGTCTAGCCGAAAGTGCTCGACAGCAGTGGATTCATTATATCTATTTCTCACTGATACGAGTTGATTCAGTTCGCTGACTACTTGATTCAGCTCATTGTGCTCACATTTCACGAAAGTGCCATCAATGGGAACTCTCCAGTCGCCCTCTTTAAGGTGGTACCGTTCCAGTCCAACACTGATTGGTAAAATAGCATCTTGCCTGAAACTTGTGTTGGTAGGAGGTTCATCAAAAATACCGCTGACAATGAAGGATTCTTCTTGTAGATTGGGGAACACTATTTTGACCGTCTTACCAAGCGGGTATACTTCATCAAAGAGCCTTAGTGCAAGCTTGTCCGAAATGATGATCTCATTTCCGGTCGGCATTTTTAATAACTTGCCTTGTAAATCTTCAAATGGGAAAAGTGCTAAAAAATTAGGGTCAACAAAGGCGATCCTTGAGGTGAATAGGTAGTTGCCGTCTTTTATGTTAAGCGTCTTTGCAAAATGCCTGCATGCATCGATCCCCTTTGCACTCAGCTGCGGTCCGATTGGCAAAGCTGATTGACCAAGAACCGATGCTGCCGTGCGTACTCCGTGCACTTTATAGATATCTTCTGCATCTCCAAAGTAGGTATTGAAAGTAGCGTTAGAGCGGTAGTTGAAATAGCCTATGGTACAAATAGATAGTGCCAGTGCCAATCCAAAAACGTTAGCAAATACATAGAATGGATGTAGCTTGATTGCCCTGATGGATGTTTTAAGATAGTTCTTTGGTAGTGTCATGATGTGCTTGTTGAGTAGATGAAAGTGTTTGAGTACGGAAGGCCGGATCATTCTAAGCACTTCCTTTTTATATATTTTTTGAGCTTTTGAAAGGCCGCATAGCTGAACGTTCTCCATAAAAGCCTCTTCCAGGTCTCCCTGAAGCTCTTCATAGATAGCAGGTTCGCAAAACCACTTGAAGAGTTTGGAATGAAACTTCGGGAGTTGCTGCATTACTTAATGCTAAACTTGGGTACCAGATTCCACATTTCTTCCCGCATTTCTTTTGCCTGCTTCAAGGAAACTTTTCCACTTTTAGTGAGCTTGTAGAAGCGTTTTCTCCTCCCGCCTCGCTCGGCTGTCGCTCCACCGTATTCGGATTCCAACAGTCCCTTTTCTTCCAGTCGAGTAAGTGCGGTATGCAAGGCACCCCTGCTGATCTCTCGCTTAAGTCGGCTGGCAATTTCTTTCTGGATTTTAAGGCCGTATGCCTCTTCATCCAAAATAAGAATGGTCAGCAATACGATCTCTTGAAATTCTCCAATGTTGGTT
>JBCCLV010000164.1:0-3227 GCA_039026695.1 Bacteroidota bacterium | reverse complement strand
CGACTTTAGGAAAAGCCGAAAGGACGGAGTTGTCCCACGATACTGATATTAAACCTGGGGTGGCTGAAGGATAGAGTCTAAATGGCCTTTGGTAAAAAAGGCATTGTACGCTGTATTCTCAATCATATTGAGAAGTGACATCAGATTTGGGTAAAACGCATGATTGGCCACAAAATGAGAATGGCAGCATTGACATACACAGAAGGGTGAGCAAAGGTCTTCGTCACTCTCATGATCACGATCTCCATCGGTATTTACAGAAGTAATTTCAATACTTTCATCATTGGCTCCATCTGCACAGGGTACGACAGACAAGCCCAATAGAAAAAGAGACAATATGAATGCGAATAATCTCACTATGCAATCATAGCAAAAAAGTAGTGCAACCTGTTTGCAAAGTTGCTATGGGCAATTGGCGCAGACTCCCTTGTATACCATACTTGCACTGGAAGCCCTAAACCCGGAGGGTATTTGTGTTTGTGGTATTTTAGATTGTGTTAGGCAATAGGTTTCACCGCATTTGACACAGTGAAAATGAATGTGCTGGTCTTGTGGTTCGCATTCGCAACCTTCTTCACATAATGCATATTTAACAGCACCTGTACCATCATCTATGCTGTGTATGAGTTTCTTGTCCTCAAAAGTCTTAAGGGTTCGGTAAAGGGTTGCCTTATCTGCTTGCTCGAATTTTGCATCCAGGTCACTTAGGCTTATAGCAGCACCAGATTCCACCAACTGACGCAGCACCAGCAGCCTCATGGTTGTAGGTTTGATATTTTTATTTTCTAGTTTTTTTTCAAGCATATTTAAAAGTACGAAGAAAGACCAAACTGGATTCCAGATATTTTCGCTGGGGGATTACCCAGAAGATCAGTTTGCTGCATCATACGATAATTCAAGCGTATTACCGTTTGTGCTGTTGGTCGAAAGCTTAGTGCAGGTACAACAGCCCAAATTTCATCTCCAATGCTTTCACCTGTTTCTCTAAAGGAGCCATCATTCCAATCCACATATTCAAGTCGCATAGCCACATTGAAGGTTGCTTTATCAAAGCCAAACAAGTTTCCATTCAGAATCGGTTGAACTATATCTACAAAACCTCCTTTTTGCTTTTCTCCAAATTGTTGCGTGAAAGTTGAAGGAACATCAATGTTAACCCACGCCCATTCACCAACTATGAAAGTGTTGAGAGTAGGGATGGTGGTATTGAAATCTACGGCAAAGATGTCCAGTCTCCTTTTCTCATCCAATATCAAACCATCCTCTTCATAAGTGTTATAAATGCCTCCCATATAAGAAAGCCCAATCTCACCAATCTTGTTATTTCGGAGGGCCACTTTTCCTGTGAATAAAGGCTCACCATTGGAAGACTCTTCAAAACGTTCTTTGTTGTCTTTGGATGCTGGTAGAAATGTTCGGTTCTCTCCATTGTTGATGACAGCATCATCAAATCCATTGGTTAGATAGGCTTCATATCCAAAGGCCCAATCTTTCAAAAAATATTTGCCATATAGGCCAAAACCTACATTACTCCAGGTGGCAGGCAGCAATTCTGTGGCAGCAATCGGGCGGTCTGTAAATTCCCACTTAGGGCCATCATGGTTTTGATTGAATGCGCCAATTGGATTCATTACAATTCCCCCACGAAGGTTAAGTAGCGGATGCATGCTGATGTCTAGGGCAGCAAACTCAATGGCTACCTCTTCTCCACCTTCTTCAAACTCGATCTCAGAGAGAAATTTGATTTTCCGATGTATAGAGGATGCAACAAATAAAGTCATTCGGGGTACTCTAAAGCTGTGACCGTCAGTCACACCATCTTCTCCAATATATGAATAATCAGCCTCAATATATCCACCTACGGACACAGGCAGCTTACCCACTTGAAGAAAAGGTCGGTTGTAAACAGCATCCATGTTAAGCAAGTTTTTGGATGTATCAACCTCTATTCGCTTTAGCAAAGTGCTATCAATTTGTGCGCTAGTCTCTAGCGAAATCAAGCAGGCAACAGCCATCATAACTAAGCCAAAGTTTTTCATGATAAATCGATTTTTAGTGTCTTAAATTCTTTGATAACAGGAAAACTTCGAAGTGCCGAATCAGCCGGCCCATTTTGAACATTTCCAGTATTGGTAAACTCGCTACCATGTGCGGGACATTGAAGTCTGTCTCCAAATACTTGAAGCTCAGTACCCTGATGGGTGCATCTCATATACAGGGCTTTATATTCGTTTGAATCAAACCGGAAGACTGCTATTGGGTATTGTAAAGCATCATTCTCGACAACTACATACCTCAAGTAGTCTTGATCCTCATTCAGAAAAGCATCTTCATTAATGTTTATATAGGATCCTTCTATGTTTCCAGATAAATAGCGAGTTCCGGCACATCCCTGCAGCAGTAGGTTAGATGCAAATACCCCCAGACACCCCATTCCACACTTCCTGACGAATTCTCTTCTTTCCATACCCTAGAGTGATTTGAGAAAATTAATTAAGGCTTCCTTATCAGCTCCACTAAGAGCAGTGAATCGGTTCTTACTATTTTCTGCTTCACCACCGTGTAAAACGATGGCTTCTTCGATGCTTCTTGCACGACCATCATGCATAAGGAAAAAAGAACCTCCTTGTGAATTGGGTGACAGCCCCAAACCCCATAGCGGTGGGGTTCTCCACTCGTATGTCTCAGCAGACCCTTCGGTTGCACCATCATCTAACCCAGAACCCATATCGTGTAATAGCAGGTCGGTATAGGGATAAAACGTTTTATTTGATAATGCTTCAATATCGGAATCTGGTGTCGTCCACTCAGGGATATGACAAGAGCTACATTCAATTTCGGTAAATAATACCTTGCCTTGCAGCATCTGACTATTTTCTTCGGATCGAGGAATAGGAGCCTTTAGTGTTCGGAGGTAAAAAACTACGTCTCTTATGGTTTGATCTGAAACTTCTGGGTCAGTGCTCAGCTGGCTCATCGGATCAATCGGCTCAAATGTTGATGTGACTCCCATATCCTGATTGTAGGCACCAACTGTCTGTTGGAGCAAATCAATAGCTGCAGCCTTCTTGCCAAAACGACCAATAATTTTTCCATTTAGAGGTTGGTGAAACCACTTCTGCTCAAAGTATGGTGGTGGAGTGATAAAATTAGGAACTCCAGAAATTCCATCTCCATCAAGATCGAGTGAATCTACATTTTGAAGAATCTGTTGGTCAGTCAGTGCT
>JBCCLV010000163.1:0-3243 GCA_039026695.1 Bacteroidota bacterium | reverse complement strand
GGTTTCTACTGGGAGAGTGGCAACAGGCTACATTTTTATTTGGATGGAAAATGGGTGCATTCTATAAATAATCCCCCAATACCCTTTATCCATGAAATGGTAATTGTGATGGCCCTGGAGACTTATGACTTCAACTACCCAAGTGGGGACAATGTAAAAGACGGCTTCACCTGGCCAAATGGCAGTGCCAAATCAAAAGAAAGAAGATCTACTAGGTACCAATGGGTAAGAACGTGGAAAGAAGGATCCGGATCTGGTGGTGGTTCCTCGTCAACCGTGACCATGCGGAAAGGCAATAACACTGGATATGCAATTGATGGAGGAAATGGTGGTAGGAATGGCCAAAATGTTTACTTATGGGGCTCTTCCTCAAGCAATGTCAATCAAAATTGGGAGGAGATCAATCGAGGTGGCGGATACTACTCCTACAAAAAGAAAAACACCAACTACTGTTTAGATGGTGGCAATGGAGGTAGAAATGGCCAGAACGTTTATTTATGGTCATGCGCCTCAAATAACCAGAATCAACACTGGAAGAAAGTAAATCTAGGAAATGGCAGGTACAGACTGGAAAAACGAAATGCTTCTAATTACTCCATCGATGGGGGCAATGGTGGCCGAAATGGTCAAAATCTGTATCTATGGTCATCTAGCAACAGCAATGGGAATCAGCAGTGGTTGTTTGGTTCTGGAAATGCAAGATTTACTGATGAGATCACTCTAAATGCGGAAGATCAGAACCCCACGTATCAAGTATACCCGAACCCTGTGAGTGACAACTTAATCGTGAGCGGGGTAGAAGTAGGTGAGTACTTAGAGATCTACTCGCTAGAAGGTAGTCTACTGATGCGCCATGTAGCAAGAGACGCCTCATCCGAAATCTCGTTAGTAGATCTGGAATCAGGGCTATATCTGCTCCGGGTGATGAATGCTACAGGTCAAAATGGGCCGACTCTGAAAATTGTGAAGAACTAATCACCTTTTGTATTTCTAAGGAGTATCCTTGATTTGAGGAAAATAGCATAGAAGAAACGAGAGGATCATCTTTGCTATACTCACAGCTAAGGGTAATTTGATTTCGGTCAGATTACCCTTTGTTATTCTGAAGCTAGAAAAGATGACTTGCCATCTACCAAATATAGGATCTTGCTTTTGAGTTTTCACGAACTTCTCCTGCATTCGGTCTATGTTGTACAACAGTGTGAGAAAATCGGATTTTTGTCGCTGCAATTACCCATCAAAGCACATTTGTTTGCCTAGAACTTCCTTCTATACTTTTTCAAAATGAACATTCATGAGAACATTTAATAAGAATCGGATCTTCGGCTTGCCAATGCTCTTTGCCTTGCTCATTGCAACAGTCTCTACACTTAGCGCACAGAAACCCGACAACATTGAGCGCGAAAAGCTGCAAGCCATAGAAGATTTCCGCCTGCTCTTTTCCAAAAGCGGCTATAGAACTTTCCAGCTTACTAAAAAACGAACTGAGCAAATCAAGCCTCAGAAATGCATCGAGCTACTGCAAGACGATGGTAAATTCAGTGATTTGGTTGTGGAGCAAAAAGCCATCGAGCTTGAGAAAAGTTACTTATCAAAGCAAAAAAGCCAGCAGGTGAAAGTTGGGAATTTTATTGAGGTGGCATACAATCGAATCTGGCGGATAGCCAAATTGTACAAAGGAAAAGAAGTAGATTTCCAAGATGAGCTGATCATCCGTTTATGCAAAGCCATCAATAACTACAGCGCCATTGAAGCCGCTCGTGGAAGCATCACCAATGGAAGATTTCATACAAGTTGCTTCGCCATACCTACCGCTGCAGTCAATACCTACTTTTGTCTCTTTCAGGGAATGGAGGCCGTTGAAAATGAACAAGAGACCAGTGATTGGGCTATAAAAGCCAATCAAAGTCTGCTCGATATGAGTTACCAATCCTGGACACAACCTTACAGGAAAGATGAGACGGATGATAATCCAGTCTCTGTAGATCGGTTTCGTAACCACGTCTGGTGGGTAGGAGGTAATGGCTTGGGTTTTAGATCTTTAATCCCAACAGCAGCAGCGATGAAGTCTATTGAGATGATGGATGTCTTGGCTACCGTCGCGAAGGGAGGCCTCAGTAATGTCTCACAAAGTACGGTAGACGAAGCATTCTGGACAGAAGGCTTTACTGCGGATGGCGCAGGATGGGGGCACGGTATGCAAAATCTAATATGGGGATATCCCATCTCTGGCACTTCAGCAGCCCTTAATCTGATTGAATATTTCAAAGGCACTCCATGGGCTGAAAGTCTTGAAGAAGAAAATGCACAAGCCTTGATCAATTATTTCAGAGGAAGTTCATGGCATTATTACAAAGGTTATACGCCCAGGTGTCTGGACAGAGGCAGTATGGCATATGATGAGCTAAAGTCTGAAAAAATTAAGACCGCTAAAATGATTAATACTGCGCTGGATAGTTGGTCTGCCTCCTACTCAGCAGAAGAGCAACGAGAATTGCGGGATCTGAAGGAAGATATTAAAGATAAGCAAGTGGAAATGCAAGGTTACCAGCCAGGGTACTATACAGGCACACGCTGGTTTTTTAATAACGATAACCTCATTCGGAAAAACCCTGACTATTACAATTTCATAAGTATGGCATCTGTAAGGTGCGACGGGATCGAGATGGCACACAATCTGGCCGATCGATACAATTTCTTTACCTGCGATGGAGCCACATTTTTTATGAAACAGGGCAATGAATACCATCAGGCAATAGGTGCATGGAATCTGACAGCTATCCCTGGGGTCACCGCACGGCAAGGTGAAGACAAATTGATTCCAATCACCAACTGGAGAGGCTATTGTAGCAAGCATAATTTTGCGGCTGCCGCCACCAGCAGCGGAAAGAATGCTGCAGCAGGTTTTATCTTCGAAAAGATGAATGCATCAGCCAAGAAAAATGTCAATGATAAAGCTGGTTTGAATGACCCCAATGAGATTATATATGGGGTGAAAGTCCACAAAGGATATTTTATGGTAGATGACTACCTCATTGCTCTAGGCGCTGGTGTTACAAATCTTCAGCCTGAATTAGATGGAGAGATCTGGACCACTATCGATCAGACCTACTATCAAGGAAATACGATAGAATATTTTTCTTCTGGGTCGGTTCAGGAGGGTCGGCAAATCAATTTGCAGCTAGAAGATAAAGATTTGGTCTGGGCAGCGCAAGAAGGTGGTTTTGCTTATGCGGTACTTCC
>JBCCLV010000162.1:0-3257 GCA_039026695.1 Bacteroidota bacterium | reverse complement strand
CCAACTGAAACCGGTCAAAGCTGCGGTAAGCGGTCACTCCCAGCCGATTACTTACTGGAACTGCTTGGAAATTCCGAACTCAGGGACAACCAAATGTCTTTTTATGATTTGATCGGAAAATTCCATCATAAGTTTAATAATGGTGATCGGCTGGGAGTGACCGCTTACCGCAGCTTTGACCGGTTTCAGTTGGCTTCAGATACATTGCTAGACTACACTGAGTTTTCATACAGTAATACAGTACTGTCAGCCTACTACGACAAGCAAATTAGCAGCTCAATAGATGCCGCCTTTAATGTAGCAATGTCTAAATACAACTACGATATCAATTACGATCGTCTGGTCACTCAAGCTTTTAATATTGGTTTTGAGTTAAATGAATTTAATGGTGCGGCTGACTTTGTTTTTTATCAAAACGACAAACTACAGCACAATTTTGGCGGTGCTTTCAAACGCTACGATATCAGACCCGGGAAGCGGGATCCCTTGGGTGAAGTTTCTTTAATTGCGGAGGACCAAATTGACTCTGAGCAAGCCATTCAGCAAGATGCTTATTACGCGGTAGACTATGAACCAAACGAAAAATGGAATCTAAATGCAGGTATTCGCTACTCCATTTTCTCCAACGTTGGTCCTTACACGGCCTATGATTACGATGTAGGATTTACCAATAGAATTGACTCTACAACTTTCTCGGAGGGAGATATTGGCAATACCTATCATGGCCCTGAGTGGCGGTTTTCTTCCAGGTATTTTCTTAATCCTTCTACCTCACTAAAAGCAAGTTTGAGTAGAAACAGGCAGTATGTACACCTTTTGATCAACGCGGCTTCAATTGCACCAAACGACGTATGGAGACTGTCAAATGAGAACATTCAGCCACAAATTGCTGATCAGGTATCTCTGGGAATATTTAAGAATTTTTACAAAGACCATGTAATTGAGACCTCTGTGGAGGTATATGCTAAGCAATTACAGAATCTTTTGGATTTTAAAACAGGTACCGATCTGCAATTCAACAAAGCCATTGAGACAGGTGTCTTGCAGGGTCCCGGAAGATCCTACGGGCTTGAGTTTAATATCAAAAAATCTTCCGGTTGGTTTACAGGTTGGTTGAACTACACTTATTCTCGCACGTTCATCCAGCTAGAAGGTGCTACACCGGACCAAACCATCAATCAAGGTGAATTTTTCCCTGCAAATTATGACCGACCTCACTATCTAAACTCTGTGACCAATTACAAATTCACTCGCAGATTTAGTCTGGCAGTAAATATGGTCTTTGCATCTGGCATTCCAGCTACTTATCCGGTAGGTAAATGGGATTTCCAGGGTACAGAGAATATCTACTATTCAGACCGGAATGAATTTAGGCTACCTAATTACTTCCGACTTGACCTAGGGCTCAACATTGAAGGAAACCATAAAATGAAAAAACTAGCGCACTCTTTTTGGACTATATCCCTTTATAATGCTTTAGGATGGGACAATGTCTATTCGGTGTTCTTTCGTGTGGAGGACGGAGAAGTTGCTGGATACGAGATGAAGGTTTTTCCTAATCCGATACCTACGATTACTTACAATTTTTCATTTTGAAGCTTAAAATCACATATCTCATCATACTCGTTTCGCTGCAGTCTTGTGTGGACCGTATTGAATTACAATCGATTGCGAGCGTACAGACCTTGGTAGTAGACGCATCTTTTAATGATTTACCAGGTGAGCAAACTGTCATTTTGAGTGAGTCTTTTGACCTGGATGAACCACTGGGAAGCAAGGTTTCAGGAGCGGTGATCTGGGTAGAGGATGAAGATGGAGGTAGGATTGACTTTGAAGAAGCTGAGGTGGGCACCTTTCGGGCAGGACCGGAAGTCAAGGCAGAAATTGGTCGAAAGTACCGTCTTCATATTGAGCTGGAAGGGGAAAAATATGAATCTGATTGGGAAGAGGTGCCTAGCCCATTTCCGATGGATAGCCTGTATGCGAGACTGCTCGATGTTCCCTCGCAAAATGGCGGTAGTGAAGAAGGGTTACAGTTTTTTATTGATGCAGCATTTCAAGAAGAGGATGTGGCTTATTTCCGCTATGCCTGGAAGTCAGCTTTCAAAATCATGACTCCCTTTGTCTCCCCTTTTGAGTGGGATTTTGAACAAGACAGTCTTTTGCTTAGGGAGCAGCCGCTAAATATTTGCTACTCATCCAGAGACGGTGCTACGAGGGTAATCACTACAACTGAAGGACTTACGCAAAATGTTATTTCAGAACTACCTGTCCATTTTGTCGCGGGTGGGTCCCTAAGCCTTAGAACCGAGTTTGCACTTACGATTAAGCAGTTTTCTATCAATGCAAACGCATTCAATTATTACAAGCGACTTAGGGAGAATAACGAATCAGCTGGTTCTTTTTTTGATCGCCAAAGGGGAGCAATCAATGGAAATATCCAATCTGTTACCAATCCGGATATACCTGTACTGGGTTACTTTGAGGTAGCCAGCGTGGCTGAAATAGGCGAGATTTTTGATCCCAGTCGTTTTGCAGTGAATAATATTTTGTACCCTGGCTGTGTGCCTGCACTCGATCTGGATACAGTTACCTTCGATGAGCTGCCTGAGTACATGAGGATTTATAGAAATCTAAGGCTGATCTCTAATTCGATTGATGTGGACCTTTATCTCATCGTAGATAAGCCTTGTGCCGACTGTACAAATCTTGGGGAGTTGGAAAAACCTGAATGGTGGATAGAATTAGAAAACTAGTACTCATCTGTCTGCTATTGAAGTGCAGCTGCTTTTTGATAGTTGCACAGCCCCACGACAAGAAGAATACCATTGAAGAAGTTTTTCTTCACCTCAATGCATCGGAGTTTGTGGTGGGAGAGACGGTGTTTTATTCTGCTTTTGTGCGAAGTGAAGCTACAGGCAAGCTAAGTGACCTTAGTAAAATCCTTTATTTCGAGATTTTAGATGATTCCAATACCCCCATTCATCAAGCCAAAATCGGGATGAAGGGCGGACGTGGAAATGGAGATTTCTTTTTGTCCTCTGAGCTGAAGACGGGAACCTATCAAGTGATCGCCTACACGAGATGGATGAAGAATTTCAAGCAGTATTTCCGACAACCAATTGTGGTCTACAATCCCTTTAATGTCATACCTGAAGAACCGAGTAAGGTCAATAAGAAAGAAGCGCTTTTCTTCCCTGAGGGGGGATCGCTCGTCGGTGGATTTACCAATAAGGTAGCCTATGAACTCACAGGGT
>JBCCLV010000161.1:0-3277 GCA_039026695.1 Bacteroidota bacterium | reverse complement strand
ATTTACGAAATTGATTCTGAAACGCTAAAAAAGGTCCCCGGTCTCAAGTCCTTTGCGATTCCTGAAAAGTGGGACAACTATCTAGTTTATTTATATGATCCGATTCTTGATTCTACCCAAAAGAAAGAAAAGAAAAGAAGTAAGAAAAATGGATATCACTTGGTAGTTCGAGATCTACTCACGAACAAGGAAGTAATTCTGCCCTATGTTTTGGATTTTTCATTGGCAGAGGAAGGTGCCTCTATTGCAGCAGTTACTACAGGAAACGATAGCACCATCGCACCGGGTATTTATAAGTTTGATTTTGAGTTACAGTCCTTCAAACCAATTTTCAGATCGAAAGGGGAGTATTTTCAATTGGCGTGGGATAAGACAGGCAGTCAATTATCTTTCATTTCTGACATGGATACGACTAAAGCTTTGGTCCGAGACTATCGTTTACACTACCACAAAACAGGAAGTGACAGTAGCATCACTGTAGCCCGAAATTCCTCTTTCGAAAATCTTACTGTTAGTACAGACTTTAAGAGCTACTTCTCTGAATCAGGAAAACGGCTCTATTTCCAGTCCAAAGAGTTTCCCGTTTTACAGGATACAGCGCTGCTGAAAGAGGAGATAGTAAATGTAGAGGTGTGGAATAGCGAAGACCAAAGGCTTTTCACGGATCAAGAAAATGACTTGCAGGACGACAAAAAATTCGGATACTTGGCCTATTATGATACAAAAGCTGGAAAAATTGTAACGCTTGGAGGAAAGGCCTATTCAAATGTGAGGGTGAGCGATCAAGGGGATGGTGCCAATGGAGTGGCTTTAAATAATTACCCCTATCGCAAGCAGCTCAGTTGGAAAGGATATACGTTACAAGATGTTTATGCACTTTCGCTTACCAGCGGCAAAACAGAGTTGATCGCTGAGGAAGTAAGGGGGAATATCCAGCTATCGCCGAAAGGAAAGTTTGCTTTTTGGTACAATCAGCTAGACAGTGCCTGGTTCACCTATGAGTTTGCAGAGAAAAAAATAAGGCAAGTTACAAGTAGCGGAGTTAGTACTTTTTACAATGAAATACACGATACCCCCTCGGAGCCCTGGCCATACGGCATGATGAGTTGGACGGAGAATGACAGTAAAATGCTGATCTACGATCGGTATGACATTTGGGAGATTGACCCAACGTCCAAAGCTGATGCAGTAAGGGTAACCAAAGATGGAAGAGAAAAAAGACTGGTCTATCGATACATAAAACTTGATAATGAAGAACGATTCATTAAAAGAGGTCAGAAATTGATGCTTAGTGGATTCTACGAGGAGAATAAACGAGAGGCAGTATTCTCGCTGAAATACGGTCAGAATAAACCACAAGAACTCCTTTCTGGCGATTATCAATACGGCAGATTTAAAAAGGCAAGGGACAATGATCAGCTCATTTTTACCCAAGAGAGCTTTCAGACATTCCCAGACCTGCATGCTACAGATATCTCTTTTAAAGAAGTAAGCAGGGTAAGTAACATCAATCCTCAACAGTCCGAATACAATTGGGGAACCATAGAGCTTGTCAATTGGACCTCATTAGAAGGAGAGGTGCTAGAAGGAATGCTGGTAAAACCAGAGGATTTTGACCCTACCAGAAAGTATCCTCTGCTGGTCAATTTTTACGAGAAAAGTTCGAATTCATTGCACCGTCATCGAGCGCCTTTTCCTCATCGCTCAACAATAAATTACAGTTTTTATGCCTCTAGGGGCTATGTGATTTTCAATCCCAATGTGCACTATGGTACGGGTTATCCTGGAGAGGATGCCTACAATTGTGTAATTCCGGGAATCACCATGCTTTTGGAGAAAGGATTTATTGATCGTGACAACATTGGTGTGCAAGGCCATAGTTGGGGTGGGTATCAGATCGCTCATCTACTAGGAGAAACCGACATCTTTAAATGCGCCGAATCCGGTGCCCCCGTAGTAAACATGATCAGCGCTTATGGAGGCATACGCTGGGGCTCCGGGCTGAGCAGAATGTTTCAGTACGAACGAACGCAGAGTAGGATAGGAGGCAACCTATGGGAATATCCCCTGCGATATATAGAAAACTCACCAATATTTACCGTGGATAAGGTAAATACTCCCGTCCTGATTATGCATAACGATGAGGACGGTGCGGTGCCTTGGTATCAAGGAATCGAGTACTTTGTCGCCCTGAGACGGTTGGGAAAGCCTGCTTGGTTACTCAACTACCGCGGTGAACCGCACTGGCCGCTCAAGATCCAGAATAGAATTGACTTCAATGTGCGCATGTCCCAATTTTTTGATCACTATCTGAAAGGCGAACCCAAGCCGCTCTGGATGCGAGATGGCGTACCAGCTATGGAGCTTGGGATCAAGCAGGGATACGAACTTCTGGAAAAAGAATGATAAAAAACAGCTCCTTAATCCATCACCAATCTGTGTGAAAAATGCCTTCTTTGTCTACTCGCTCATACGTGTGAGAACCAAAGTGGTCTCGTTGGGCTTGAATAAGATTCAAGGGCAATCGACCTGTGGTGAAAGCATCAAAATAACTAATGGAAGCGGCCAGACCCATCATAGGTATACCTTGTGTTATCGCAAATGCAGCAACTTTACGGGCATCCACCTGCAAATCTTGTAGTTGAGCGGCAAAAGAATCGTCCAGAAGAAGGCTTTCTAAATCACCTTTTTTGTCGTAAGCCTTGCGGATATCTTCCAGAAGCGCTGCTCTGATGATGCATCCACCCCTCCATATCTTTGCGATAATTTCCAGATCAAGGTCATAATTATATTCTTTGGATGCTACTGTGAGCTGCGTCATACCTTGCGCATAGGTTACGACAAATGCAAAAAGAAGTGCGTTCTCCAATTCACCTTCGGTAAGATCTGCATTCACAGAAATAGCATTTCGGTAAATGCTGTCTGCATTCTCACGCAACTTTTTCACCGCTGATATTTCACGCATAGAAACTGCAGCGTCAATGGTAGGCACTGCAGTACCCAGGTCCATAGCATTTTGTGATGTCCACTTTCCGGTGCCCTTTTGTTTTGCCTTATCCAATATCATGTCTACCAGATGCGCTTCAGTCTCGTCATCTTTCTTGTTAAAAATCTCAGCGGTAATCTCTACCAAGAATGATTGCAGTCTTCCCTCGTTCCACTCAGAAAATAACGCGGCAAGTTTTTCATTAGAATAGGATAATCCCCTTTTGGCAACATCGTAAGTTTCAGAGATCAGTTGCATTAGCCCATATTCTATGCCATTGTGTACCATTTT
>JBCCLV010000160.1:0-3280 GCA_039026695.1 Bacteroidota bacterium | reverse complement strand
CTGACTATTGAACCGGTGCTAAATGTGGAGGAGAATAATGTGACGATCTATCCGAACCCAACGGAGAACAACCTTACCATAGAGGGGCTGGAATATGATAGCTACATGCTCATTAGCCTGGAGGGGAAGGAGATCAAGAAAGCTGAGCAAGCAGAAGCGCTGGACTTATCGGAGCTTGATCAAGGTCAGTACATCATCCAACTGACCAAAGACCGAGAGGTTATATACCAACAAAAGATCATCAAGCGCTAGCCAAGACTGATAAAGGACGCAAAGACACAAAAAGTAAAAACTAAGGCAGGCAGAATCCCCGACAGCAGTTGTGAAGGGGTTTTGCAAATGGGCGGCTCCTCTTGGGGTCGCCTTTTTTTCGCACTAATTTTTGATGGTATACATCACTAGCGCGGACAAGATTTCACCCACAGGTAAATTGGAAATGCAATGGGTTTAGTTTAAAAAAAGCATGTGCATTTGCTGCACGTCCGGTTTTGCTTGCGACCTCTATCTTTGGATCTAAAGAGAGTACATGAAAGCTGCTTCATTGGCTGATATTAAAAGAGAATTAAAGGAATGTAATCATCAGGAAGTGATGGCTATATGTCTACGGCTCGGTCGCTTTAAAAAAGAAAACAAAGAGCTATTAACTTATCTGCTCTTCGAGGCTAAGGATGAAGCTTCTTACGTGCGCCTTTTAAAGGAAGAAATTGATGATCAGCTGGATGAGCTCAATACAACCCATTTATATTTCATTAAGAAAGGCTTACAAAAAATTGTACGTTCGTTGAATAGGTACCTAAGGTACTCGGCCAACAAGCAAACAGAAGTCGAGGTACGCATGTACTTCTGCGAATCGATTAGAAAGGAGGGAATTGCAATCCATAGGCATTCCACCATTGAAAACCTGTACTATCGAGAAATAAGCCGTATCGAAAAAGCCTTGCTTAAACTCCATGAAGATCTTCAAGCAGATTATCAATTTGAGGTGGAGAAGCTCAAATAATCGCACTTATTTTTAGTTTCCCGCTGAGTTATACTTTCTAGAAAAGTGAGTCTTTTTAAGGGCTCATTTAGTAGTTTGGACGAGACTGAACTGCAAGTACATGCGAAGCATTTGGGCTTGCTATTTGTAGAACGCCCTTTGCGTGAGCTTAAGGCTTCACTACAAACCTGGATGTCTGCACAATGGAAAATATTCCAAGCCCCCCTGAGATATTTGAAGGAAGTTGTACAGGTTCTGAAAAGGGATCGTCGAAATTGAAGTTGCTCGCCACTCTGAAATAGTCCTCGTAAATTTCATTGTAATTAAAAATCAAAATTGCGATAGAATCATTTTGATTTACCTGACCGGGATCAAACCCAAAAGCACTACCTGTTTCTGCTAAGATTTGCCCATCTCTATCACTATCTGAAGTAAAGTCATCGCCAAAGAAATACCGTTGCTGCTCAGATCTGATAATACTACTGTCTGGCTCCACTGTCGTGCTTATGTAAAGCCCCGCAAGGCGATAGTTATCAACCGAGCCGCTGATGTCGCGCCAGCTTACCGTGAGGGATTCATCTTCGTTGATTACAAAAGATTCTAAGCTGTTTAGCTTTTGATTTGGGATAGCCAAAGCACTTACCGAAAACTCTTCTGTTGAAACCTTTAATTGATAAGTAGTGACCTCATCGATCGGGAATGCACTTGCGGCAAGCTGGTAAACTTGTAGGCGCTCGCTGTAGGCAAAGCTTTGGGTCTCTGTGCCGTTACTTATGGTTACTACTGCGTCTGGAATAAGGTCTGATGAACGAAAGTTACCACGAATACCAAACGCTTTTTCTGAGCGGTAGACTTCTACCCTAAGGGTGTCATCGGTAGCTAGAAAAATAGCATTCACCACCAGCTTATCTTCAATGTTATTGATCTGAGGTGGATCTACTACCTCTTCACAGGAGCAAATCCAAGCAATTGAAAGTGCAAACAACGGAAGCTTTAAGTTTCGGAACAGGTTCATTTTCGTCAAAATTCAAACGTGTAGCGAAAGGAGGGTAATAGTGGGAAAAGCGAAACCTTGGCCAAAACACCTCTGCTTTGATCAGTATCTGAATCAAACTCTTCGTATTGATAGTAGAAGAAAGGGTTTCTGCGATTGTACGCATTATACAAGCTCAATTCCCAGATTCTCATTCCTTTCTTTTTTTGTTTAGACATACGAATGCTCAAGTCTAAGCGATGATAGGACTCTGCCCGAAAATTGTTGCGCTCTGGAATATCGTTGAAGTCACCGTATCCTATGCTGCCATTGATGCTCCGATCTAGAGCAGTCCTAAAGGTTCTGAGTGGCAGTGTGAAATTATTCCCTGTTCCATACACCCATGTACCTGATAGCGTGATTCGATCAGATACTGTATAAATCCCCACTAGTGATATATCGTGTGTACGATCATATCGTGCCAGGAACTCTCTACCAAAATTGAGTTCGTCAAACTGCATAGTGGTCCTGGACAGGGTGTAGCCCATCCAGCCAGTAAAATCACCGATCTTTTTTTCCAAAAACAACTCCACTCCATAAGAATCTGATGATCCTGAAGTGATATTATCCTCCCATGAGATGGTTTCTGTGCTGCTCACGTCTTCTAAGAGTAAAAAATTTGCTCCCTCTTTATAGGCAATTACATCTTCAGACCTTTTTGCATAGCCTTCTAATGACACAGACATGCCAGGCGATAAGTCTTTGGCTATTCCTAAGGCTACCTGCCGTGACGATTGCGGCCGAACTCGGTCTGTTGAAGAAACCCACAGATCAGTAGGTAGTCCTATTCCGGAGTTACTCAACAGGTGAATGTACTGGTTCATTTGTGCATAGGATGCTTTTACTGAAAAGTCTCGTCCGAGCGCATAAGCCATCGAAATACGGGGTTCTGGATTAAGATAGGTTTTGCTTTTATGGGTAAACTGACTGATCCGAAATCCCACATTCATATTCAGTTTCGAAAAAAGACGCATGTCGTCTTCTATGTAAATGGCCGACTCAAGGGTATTGTCTTTGTCTTCTTCATTTACATCGGTAGAGTTATCTCCCTCTTCAAGGACCAGGGCGCTGGGTATGAATCTGTGATTGGTAGCTTGTAGGCCAAATTTGATGGCATGGTTTACTACGGGAAAATAGTCAACGTCATACTTCATGCTCAGATCCTGGATGCTTGAGCTATACCTTAGATTAAATCCATCATCTTCTTCCTCAATCAGAAACTCATAGTTGCTGTAGATAAATGAGGTATTGCTAAACAGCTTGTTATT
>JBCCLV010000159.1:0-3521 GCA_039026695.1 Bacteroidota bacterium | reverse complement strand
TAAGCTCTACACGGGCATGTAGCACTTTATTAAACACAATTAATTAAATCAAGATGAACGTGAACAAAATTTTACCCAAAGCAATTTGCTGTTTTTTTCTCCTTATTGGTTTCGCTTTACACAGTCAAGGACAAACCAAAGAACTTGGTATCAGGATGAGTGGAGTTGACAACTTTGACTTCATTTACAAAAAAGAAAAAGCTCCTAATAAATATTCTCGCATCAGATTGGGCTTCGCTAATATCTCTTTTGCAAGCGTAGCTGACGATAATGTGGCTAATGTAGCATTGGGTATCGCTCTAGGCTCAGAAAAGAGAAAAGCGATTAATGAAAAGCTCAATTTCTATCAAGGTCCCGAACCTTTCGCAAATATATCCTTAAGCGTAGTTGGAGATGATGATGGTATATTTTCAGCTCAAGCGGGCCTAGGCTATGTACTCGGCTTTCAGTACAACTTTTCAGATGAATTTTATGTAAGTGCCGAAACCATTCCTTCTCTAGGCCTTAATTTTACCAGTGGGGAATTTACAGACCCTACTATCGGCATTTTCGCAGGATTTAATTCTAATGCGGTTGCTGTTACAGTGGCTTATCGCATACTCGCTAGTTCAAAGTAAGCATACATTAGCTTAACAGAGGCTGTCTCACTTCGGGGCTGCCTCTGTTAGATTTCCCTAAGCACTGAGACAATATTAGATATAAAAATCCAAGACCAAGAAGTCATTACGATCCCGTAAATCGCATAGGTGATTTAGGGGAGAAGCAATCTCAAAGGCTAAGGGAACAGTTTTTGGTGTCAATGGGATCGCTTCTCCCGATAGATCGAGATCGGATGACCACTGGTTGTGGAGATAATTTATAGTCAATTTTGTCCCTTACTTAAGTTTATTTTTATAATTAGGTTTTGGATCAGGCATTTTTATACTCAGCTGATTAGCAAAGCAGCTAATTTTTTACTCTTTCTTTTCCATTAAATCGAGCAATTTAGCCTGGAAGTGATAGAAAACGGATCAAAAAAAGGCAGCTGATTTCAAAATGGATCCCTTCCCGTAAACGGGATTTCGCAGTCAATAAGTCAGGATGACAAATTTATTCCCAAACATTTTCCAAGACTTCCTATAAATAGGATAAAAAAATGAGCCACCCTATTTCAAGGGCGGCTCGTGCATTAATTTTTTAAGAAAAAGCTTATTCTTTTCCTCCATCAAGCTCATCTTGCCATTTTTTCAGCTCATCCCACTGTCCAGCAGCAGCCATTTCAGCTTGCTTTGGCCAGGTTCCAGGATTGTGGCGGGCAAAACGTGGGCCTGCGTTGGTAAGAATTTCTTTGATCTGTTCGGGAGTTGCAGCAGCAACAGCAGCGAAGGTAGGCAATCCACCCGCGATCAAAAGTTCTTTGATTTTTGGGCCAACCCCTTCAATCTTGGTAAGATCATCAGCTTCTACTTCAGCGGCAGGAGCTTCTTCAACTGGAGCCTCTTCGACTACAGGAGCAGCTTCTTCCACTACTTCTTCTACAACAGCTTCTACTTCAGGAGCCACTTCCTCAACTACTTCTTCTACTGTCTCTTCAACTTCTGCTACTTGCTCTTCTACTGCTTCTTCTACCTGATCAACTACTTCTTCTACCACTTCAGCTTCTTCGATCACTTCCGCTTCTTCAACTACAGCTGCTTCAGCTTGTGGCTTAGGAGTTGCTTTGCCTTTTCCTTTGCCTCCTCTTCTGCGGCGAGATTTTTTCTTGCCTTTAGAAGGAGCGCTTTCTAGTGCCAATTCATTGAAGTCTACCAATTCGATCATGGCCAATTCAGCATTATCACCCAGACGATTTCCGATTTTGAGGATACGTGTATATCCTCCGGGTCTGTCTGCGACTGCATTAGCTACAGGACCGAAGAGTTCTTTGACGGCTTCCTTGTTTTTCAAATAGGAAAATACCACTCTACGAGAGTGCATGGTATCCGTTTTAGACTTAGTAATGATAGGTTCAACGTATTTGCGCAGCGCCTTGGCTTTGGCTACGGTAGTTTTGATACGTTTGTGCTCGATAAGTGAGCATGCCATATTGGACAACATGGCTTTACGGTGTGCCGATTTACGGCCGAGGTGGTTAAACTTCTTTCCGTGTCTCATTGTTAAAGCTTTGCTTGGCCAGAGGCATTCCTTTTTGGGTCATAATCCTCTGGGCAATGAGTGAAACAAAATGTAAAAAAACGAAACTGAGCTGCGATGCAACCCAGTTTCTATAAAAATTAATCTTCGTCGAGTTTGAATTTGCTGACATCCATGCCGAAGCTCAGACTCTTATCAGCAACCAATTCTTCTAATTCTGTCAGAGACTTCTTACCGAAGTTACGGAACTTCAAGAGGTCGGCAATATTGTAGCTTACCAAGTCTCCAAGAGATTTGATATCTGCAGCTTTCAGACAGTTATAAGCACGTACTGAAAGATCCAGTTCAGAAAGAGGAGTTTTGAGGAGTTTGCGCATTTGCAAGAAGTTTTCATCAACCTCATCTTTCTTCTCTACTTCTTCAGACTTGAGTGTAATAGACTCATCTGAGAAGAGCATCAAGTGGCGAAGCAGGATATTAGCACCTTCTTTAAGGGCTGATTCTGCATCAATAGTTCCGTCCGTTTGAACATCAATTTCCAACTGTTCGTAGTCAGTTTTTTGTTCTACACGATAAGGATCTACCTTGTATTTCACATTGCGGATAGGAGTAAAGATAGCATCAATGGCAACCTCTCCTATGGGCGCATTAGGAATTTTGTTTTCTTCGGCAGGAACGTATCCTCTACCTTTCCCTACAGTCAGCTCGATGTCGAACTGTGTTTTGGGATCGATGTGCGCGATGATGTGATCGCGATTGGTAATTTCGAATGCGGTGGTGTGGTCAGCAATATCACCTGCTGTAAAGGTGTCTTTACCTCTTACGGAAACGAAGATCTTTGCATCTCCATCATTCACCTTTTTCATTCTTACCCCTTTGAGATTGAGAATTACTTCGGTTACGTCTTCCACAACACCAGGCACAACTGAAAATTCGTGGTCAACACCAGGAATTTTAATGGAGGTAATTGCATGCCCCTCCAAAGAAGAAAGAAGAACTCGACGCAAGGCATTGCCTACAGTAATACCATATCCTCTTTCAAGTGGACGTAGGAGAAAGCGACCATAAAAATCGTTTTCTTTTTCGAGTACTACCTTCTCAGGCATTTGGAAATTTAACAGTGCCATACAGTGCTTTCCTTTGTGTTAAAAAGTCTTCTAAAGAAATATATAAAAGCAGTCTACTATTTGGAATATAATTCCACGATCAGGTTTTCCTTGAATGTTTCCGGAATCTCTTCGCGCTCCGGGTAATTCATAAAGGTACCTTTCATCTCTTTTTCATTCACGTCAAGCCAAGAGAAACGATCTGCTCTTCCTAGATGAGCTTTTACAAGTTCCAGACTACGACTTTTCTCGCGAATTTCTACTACATCACCTGGCTTCAACATATAAGAAGGGATGTTAGAG
>JBCCLV010000158.1:0-3681 GCA_039026695.1 Bacteroidota bacterium | reverse complement strand
CAAAAAGCTGGTAATAGAGTAGCTAGCGAAAAAGAACCTAAAATCAGAATCAAGCAAGGCCACACGGTCTTGCTTTTTTGTTTTTTACATCCGACTGACTTCCCATCAGAGGTCCAAGTTGATCAAGTTGGGTTACTCAACTTGGAAATTCTGTAATTTGCTTTTGCTAGGTGATAAACTGTACTGGAATGCAGTAAATAGAAAGTATCGCAAAGCTCTTACTAATACAAAATGTACTATTCGTGAAAACATCAATTATTGCTGCGGCTTTACTGTTTTTCCTGGTCAGTTGTCATAGCAGCCTAAAATTCACCAAAGAACAAAGATCGTTGATCATGGCCGGCGATAGTTTAAGCCCAATGCGCGTGTATCAGATCACAAAGCCCACAGACTCACTGCTCTTAAGAACACCTAGCACAAATATTCACCCAAAGAAAAATGATCCTGTTTTACAAAATTTTATCAGTAGACTCTACTCAACTGTAAGAGACAGTAGCTCTTTAGGAGTGGGGATCGCAGCACCTCAAGTAGGGATTCTAAAAAATATCATCTGGGTCCAGCGTTTTGATAAAGATAACTTCCCTTTTGAAGTCTACCTTAACCCGGAAATCCTGAAGTATTCGGACGAAAAACAGCCTTGCCTTGAAGGATGCTTATCTATACCCGAAAGAAGAGATACCACCTATGTACGTGCCGAGACCATTCTGATCCAATATGATCAGCTGGATAAAGAAGGAATCCAGGAGGAGATATCAGGATTTACCGCTGTAATCTTCCAGCACGAAATCGATCACTTGAACGGTATACTTTATCTGGATCACCTACGTGAAGAGAAGCTAGAGGTCGTAGAAGAATAACCTTTCTAAAAGTGCTGGGACTGGGTGATTTTCAGCAATCAAAAAGAGATCAGCTTTTTCATCGTTTCCGCAATACCTTTTGCATTTGGTACCACGGATTCCATCAATGGTACATTGTGCGGTAGTGGAATATCTGGCATTGCAATTCGCTCTACAGGAGCATCCAAGTAATGAAATCCTTCGGATACCAAGACAGCTGCTATCTCGGCACCAAAGCCTGCTGTAAGCGCATCTTCGTGCACAATCAAACAACGATTGGTTTTCTTGATAGAATTTAAGACTGCCTCCTTGTCCCAAGGAATGATGGTACGTAAATCAATGACCTCACCTGAAATGCCGGATTGCTCTACCGCAGCTTCACATGCTTCGCACATCGCCCCCCAAGTGATTAATGTGATTTCAGTACCCTCTCGCAGCACTTTTGCTTTGCCAAAAGGAACCACAAAGGCATCTCCGGGATAGGGTCTTCTCGCGTATCGGTTATCATTTAAATTCCGGTGTTCAAAAAACATGGTTGGATTGTCTGATCGCATTGCTGACCGAAGCAAGCCAACCGCATCTTGTGCATTGCTGGGGAAGGCTACCTGCCAACCGATGGCATGAGCAAACATCACCTCGTTGGTGACTGAGTGCCAGGGATCTCCAACCTTCGCAAATCCTCCGGGCATGCGCACCACGATGGGCGCTGCAAAGCGATTGGCTGTACGCCAGCGAGTAGTACCGCAGTTGTTTAACTGCTCCATGGCAGGATCCGCATATTTTCGAAATTGAATTTCTGCCACCGGCATAAGGCCCGCATAAGCCATGCCCACCGCACGGCCAATGATACCTTCCTCAGAAAGCGAGGTATCAAAAACCCTTTCCGAGCCATACTTTGACTGAAGACCCATTGTTACAGCGTGTACTCCACCCTTTAGCCCGACATCTTCACCAAAAACCAGCAATTTGGGATTGGTCTTCAATTCATAATCCAGCGCGAGGTTGATGGCTTCACCAATATTTATGCGGCGTTTGTCTGGGTCAGCTGTTTCACTCTCTTTAGGAAATTGCTGTCCCTCCACTCTCAAGCCCCCAATTTTCTGCACCTCCTCAGTATCAGAAAAAACATATTTCTTGACTTTCGAAATATCCGGTAAAGGCCGATTCTGTGCAGCGGATGCTGCTTCAGATACAATAGTCTGTGCCTCCTTTTCTAAAGATTTCCATTCAGGCGCAGAAAAGAGCTTTTTCACTGCTTTGAGCGGATCTCTAGTACGCTCTTTTTTGATCAGTGATTCCTTTTTGTAAGCTTGATTGTCTTGGAAGGAGTGACCGTTGAGCCTGGGCACGGTTAGGCGAACCAGCGCAGGTCCTTTCCTTGCCCGCACATGGTCTACTCCAGCTTTAAGAAATTGATGCGCTTCTTCCGGATCGCTACCGTTCCCATCCCATATTTCCAGGTGCTTGAAGGAGTGTAGATTTGCCGCAATGTTACTTCCCGGTGTTTGAAAATCACTTGAGACAGAGATCCCGTAGTGATTGTCCTCTATGTAAAATAAGACCGGCAGCTTTTGCGTAGTTGCAATGGTAAGTGCGGACCAAAAACCATTTGTAGCAACCGAGCCATCACCTCCAAGTATAGCAGCAATAGAGTCTTTGTAATGTGGGTCTTTAAGTGTCTTCTGGTGATACAAAATGCTCTGCGCCCAGCCTACCGCCGGCGTGTACTGCGCACCCACGTCTCCTGACATCGGTAAGACCACACAGCCTCTCTCTGAGGAAGGCATATTGCAAACCACTCCAATATCACGTCCATCACTGTAGCCACCAGATCTTGTAAGTGGCGCGGATAGTGCATCTTCCGCAGAAAGACCAAGTCCAATCATCAAGGGCCGGGAACGATAATATGCACTGGCTGCATCTTTCGGCTTATCCAGCAAGTGAGCAAGTATCAACTGACCAAGTTCATGACCTCTCGCTGAGAATTGGTACAGCACCTTCTTTTTTGGCACCAGCTCGACTTCTTCCAGGTCATCCATCGCGCGAGAAATCAGCATTTTCAATGCAATATCTTTCCAATTGATGGCCACTTCTTTGTCTTTAGGAGGCTTGGTGCTAATTGATGTCATATGCTTTTGGCAGATAGCTAAGATACAACCCTACTAATTTTTTACTGTTTCGTGGCAATAGCGGAAGCACCACTGAAAATTTATGCGTAGATTTCTGAGAAAACAGCTAGTTCAATGACAGAAAGTAGAGAGGAGCAGATCCAGCAATGGCTCAAAAAGCTAGAGCGCGAAAGCTGGCAATTAGAGCTTCTTGTTTCTGCGTTTACTATTTTTCTTCTACTTGGTGCAAGCGAGACTTTTGGAGATTTTGTCTATGATCTTCAATATCATTATGCGCCAAATACGAGCTTCTTTGGGCTAGTAGTGTTTTTTCTATCGCTGATATACACTTCAATCATAGTACTCACAGCATTCCTTATCATTCATCTGCTTCTCAGAGGTTTTTGGATCGGTGCAATTGGTCTACGCTCTGTACAGCCAGCCATAAACTATGATGCACTTAACTACTCAAAGTTTTTCCTGCAAAAGCTCAAGAAGCGGGTAATAGGCCTTGATAGATTGGTGATGATATTGGACGAAATGTGCAGCGTGATTTTCTCTCTGTCTTTTCTGATCATCTTTATGATTATCTCCTTCGGCCTTTACATCCTATTTCTGGGAGTGGTGAATGGGTCTGTCGTAGGGATCATCTCCTTGACTAATGTAGAACCTGGTAGCGGTTGGCTTTCAGTCATTTTCGTGCTTGAAATTATTCTTATTTTGATTACAGGACTCAT
>JBCCLV010000157.1:0-3986 GCA_039026695.1 Bacteroidota bacterium | reverse complement strand
TCAATTTCGTAAATACCTAGTGAGTCTTTTGGTAGGTCTTTTTCTTTGATCTTTTTTCGTTTTAAATCTCTAAGGCTGTGAAAGTCTGGCGCGATCTCAAAGATTAAATACTTGGAATCGTTTGAAAAGGAAGGATTGGCGGCTCGTTTATAAGAAAATTCTACTCTTCCTTCTTCAGGGCCTTTCAGCTTATGCAGGGCAATTTGGCTATTTCCGTATCCATTTGTCTTGGTTGAATAATTAACCAGCTTGCCATCATTGCTAATAGCAGACTTTGAAATACTTCGCCATTGATCGTAAGCACCATGATCCAAGAACTTTTTTGCCTGCGAAAACACGACAAAGGGGAGAATAACAACAATAGTGATAAGTAGCCTTAGCATAAGAAATGAGATGAGTTTTAGATAATGTTCAATATGAAGATAAGATAGTTGATAAAATGCTTTGAAACAGCTTTCTGCTTAAGTTCTATCCACTAGCCTGCATTCATTAGATCAGGTCTCACAAGAAATGCCAGTGTAGGTATTAGATTCCAAAAAGCATGGCTAAACATGCTCCAGACCAGACCGTACCTCACCCTTATGAATGCCAATAGCAAGCCCATGATTATTTGTGGAAGTACGGCCAATGGGACTTTCCACCAGCTTACCTCTCCTTCAAAATTGAAAATATGTACATATCCGAAGAGCAGTGCGCTGGCATAAATCAGAAATGGGAACAGCCCATTCCATAACTTGAGAGAGTTTCGTATGCGCTTGAATCGCTTTGGACCGGTTGCAGCATCAATGAACAACAACAGCGGATAAAATCTCCGCAACGTGATGAAGGTGCGGAAAAAAAACTCCTCTACTATAGGAGCCAGGACTACCGCCATAAAAAATACTTGTAAGGGAGACAGCTCTGAAAAGAGGTCTTCTATTTTGTGCTCAGGTAAATCTAAGCCACCCCACTCTTCTAATGCCGAAATAAAGATCGCGATGGGAATAAAAAGCAAAAACTGGATCACCCAAAGACCAAGGACATTTTTGAACTTTTGAAAACTAGAGAGGTAAATTCTCCCATCCGTAGGTTCTTTAAGAAATAAAATAAATGACTGCCATAAAGTGCTGATTGCCTTTTGCATGTTAATATGATCGGATGAGGTAATGAATTCCCGTAGATTGATGTTTGAATTAAATGATCACCTAGTTTCGCGCCTTCAATCTATGAGTAAAAATAAAAACGTCACCTTTAGGTGGGCCTTTAAAAATATCATCTGGCCCAGGAAGAAAACAATTTTCATTGGCCTTCTGCTCATTTTGATCACCCGTCCTGCAGGTCTGGTATTACCTTGGGCTACTCGATTTTTGATCGACGATGTTACAGTAGAGGGAGATTTAGCACTACTCAAATGGCTGCTGCTACTTATCATGGGGTCATTGATTGTGCAGGCAGTCGGTTCTTTTTTACTGACTAAGATACTCAGTGTGGAGGCACAGTATCTCATCTCGGAGCTCCGTGTAAAGGTCCAAAAGAAAGTGCTGTCATTGCCCATCAGCTTTTTTGACAACACAAAATCTGGTGAACTGGTCTCTAGAATCATGACGGATGTAGAAGGTGTAAGGAACTTGGTAGGAACTGGTTTGGTACAACTCATCGGAGGTGTGCTCACTTCACTCATTTCCATCTTTTTCCTGATTCAAATGAATGCGTATATGACCGCTCTCACATTGATTCCGGTAAGTATATTCGGAGTTGTAGCGCTTAAAGCTTTTGGAAAGATCCGACCTATTTTTCGAGAGAGAGGAAAAATCAATGCGGAGGTCACAGGGAGGCTTACTGAAACATTAAATGGAGTGAGGGTGATCAAGGGCTTCAACGCCGAAATGTCTGAGAATCGGACGTTTGAAAAAGGTGCCATCAGACTTTACGAAAATGTCAAATCCAGCTTGACTGCAACCGCCTTTGTGGCAAGTATGGGTACTTTCCTGATTGGCCTTGCTAGCACTGGCGTACTAGGGCTTGGTGTTTACAACATCGTACAAGGCCAGATGACGGCAGGGGAGTTGTTGTCCTTTATTTCATTTTTGGGATTCATGATCGCCCCAATTATACAAATGAGCAATATCGGAAGCCAGCTGACAGAGGCTTTTGCAGGGCTGGACAGATCAGAAGAGATCATGCGAATGGATCCTGAAGATGACACTACCAATAGACCCATCATACTGACTGAAGTATCGGGAAATGTTGTTTTTGAGGATGTTCATTACGCATATGAACAAGGAAAAGAAGTTTTACATGGAATTGATATCAAAGCACCTCGTGGTTCAGTTACAGCGCTGGTGGGTAGCTCAGGTTCAGGTAAATCAACTACCGCAGGCTTAGCAGCCAGTTTCCTTACACCTACAAGCGGTAAAATCACGGTGGATGGTCATGACTTATCTAAGATTAATCTAGCCAGCTTTCGAAAACATCTGGGAGTAGTCTTGCAGGATGATTTTTTGTTTGAGGGCACCATTCGTGAAAACATCATTTTTCCTCGCCCAGATGCCATAGAAGCGGAAGTTGAGGAAGCAGTAAAAGGTGCGTATGTAAATGAATTTACAGACCGTTTCGAAGAAGGACTGGAGACGCACGTAGGAGAAAGAGGTGTGAAACTATCAGGTGGGCAGCAGCAGCGGATTTCTATTGCCAGGGCAATCCTAGCAAATCCCCGAATTATCATACTAGATGAGGCAACATCAAACCTGGATACCGAAAGCGAAATGTACATCCAGAAAAGCTTGTCCATGCTTATGAAGGACAGAACCACTTTTGTAATTGCCCACAGATTAAGCACGATTCGGCAAGCAGACCAGATTCTGGTCATCGAAGATGGACGCATTTGTGAGCGTGGAACGCACGATACGCTAATATCTGCTAAGGGACGCTACCACGACCTATATACTTACCAGAGTCGGATATAAGTATCTACTATTTAGACTGTACATGTCTAAGTCTGTTGCCTGTACAGTTTTGATGAAATAATTTAGCCACGATTTCACAATGATTTTGCGACTGAAGTATCTCAAAGTGATCAGCTACCTCAGGCCTACTTTATGTGTAGCAAGTACAGTCTGTTGCTTGACGGTCGCTTCTGCGCAAATTCTTGACTACAAAAGCACTAGGACTCTTCAGAGGGGGATTCTGACTTCAGAACAGTCTTTCTTGATTCAGATCAATGATCCTGACCATCGCAGTTGGGGAGATATTAGTATTCCCCACGGGGATGAAGACCAATTTAAGATTTTATATGCCGAGATTCTAGACCTTGATGGTAGCGTGCTTAGCAAAGTGAACAAGAGAGACATGCTTACCCGGAATGCCTTTTCGAATGGTGCCTTCTACCAAGATGACCTGGTTACTGAATTCAGCCTTTTCTGGGATAGGTATCCGTATAGAATTAGATATGCTTATCAAAATGAGGTTTATAACTTTATGTATTTGGCTAGGTGGTCTCCACCCACATATGAAAGTTTTACACCTGAAAAAAGTGTGTTGGAGATAGACCTACCCTCCAATTTTAAAATAAAAACCAGTAGTGATCCTCAATTTCAGTACACGGAGGACTTGGACGTGGAAGACCGAAAAGTACTAAGATGGGAGCTAGGAAAACATAAGATCTCGCCCCGAGAGAATTTTGGTCCTACCGGAAGTGAGACCCGAACTTCCGTGCTGGTAATACCCGAGAATTTTCATTACGGAATAGATGGTAATTTGTCTACCTGGAAGTCTTATGGAGATTGGTTTCTAGAATTGAATAAAGGAAATACGCAGCTTACGCCAACTGAGAAAGCTAAAGTTGATAAAATATTACAAGAAGCTAGTTCTGAGCGAGATAAGGTCCAACGTCTGTATCATTACCTACAGGATAACACTACTTACATAAATGTGAATATTGATCTAGGTGGTCTACAGTCTTACCCTGCTTCCTACGTTTGTGAAAATAAATACGGGGACTGTAAAGC
>JBCCLV010000156.1:0-4197 GCA_039026695.1 Bacteroidota bacterium | reverse complement strand
TTTTTCTTGAAATGGTGAAACAGTAGCTGAATGGGCAGCGAAAAACCTATTGCATAAAAGAAATTTTTACTGACCCTGCTGTTCATTTGGCTCATCGTGATCGGCGCCTTCTCCGGAGGGCTTGGCAAGGTCTACGGCATTCAGTACCTCTTTTTAGATCCTGAGTATATCGGCCGAGTCGGCTTTTGGAGCTTTTTCTTCGTAGGCCTTTCTTTTGGAAACCTCTCCATGGCTTGGCACATCACCTGCTACATTTTAGACTCGCACAGATTCCGGTTTATCGGTGTACTTGAGCGTCCATTTACGAAATTTTGTTTGAACAACAGCCTGGTACCTACGCTTGCTTTTTTGGTTTATGTAGTCTTCATCATCAGGTTCCAGCTTGATAATGAATTTGCGGCCAAATGGGAAATTCTGCTATACCTGGGTGGCTTGCTAAGTGGTCTGGTAGCGCTGCAAATACTGATCATTTTCTATTTCAAGTTCACCAATAAGGACATCTTTAAGTTGCTTGCCGGGTCCGTAGATAACAGGCTCAGGAAAGCTCCTCTAAGTAGAGAGAGGGTGCTGAATAAGCTGAAAGAGAACCGTGAGGACCGATACCGGGTAAAAAGCTACCTGGATCTCAAACTAAGAGTCAGGTCTACTGATAAAATTGCCAGCTTTAGAAATAAAGAGGCGGTGCTTCGGGTATTCGATCAAAACCACTTTAATTCGGTATTGATCGAACTAATAATTATCACGGTCATTTTGGTACTGGGATTTTTTATGGAAAATCCTTACCTCCAAATACCTGCTGCGGCCAGCGCAATGTTGGTACTCTCCATCATAGTAATGCTGGTAGGTGCTGTAAGTTATTGGTTTCGTGGTTGGGGGCTGGCTTTTGCGCTGGCAGTTTTTGTGCTATTGAATTTTGGAGTAAAGGCGGGACTTGGAAAAGGAATCAATCAAGCAACAGGCCTACATTACGACACACTCAATGCTCCCTATACCATCTCTGCACTGAATGAAGTGCATTCGCAGGAGCAGTTTGCACACGATTACCTACAAATGCAGGCAATCCTGGAGCAGTGGGCTGCCAAATTTGATCGCCCGAAACAGGAAAAAATGGTCTTCATCTGCGCCAGTGGTGGCGGACAAAGAGCTGCGCTGTGGGCGGTAAGCTCACTACTTGCTACAGATAAAGCACTTGATGGTAAGCTGATGGACCAAACCGTCTTAATGACTGGTGCTTCGGGTGGCTTGATTGGTGCAGCCTATTATAGAGAGATGTATAGTCGCTATGCGGACCTTGTCTTGACCGACCTTGAAACCAAGATGCTGGAGAATATGGGAAAAGACAACCTCAATCCGATCATCTTTAGCTTTTTGGTACACGATCTTTTTTTCAAAATGCAAACCCATGAATATGCAGGAAGAATCTATGATACAGACAGAGGATATACCTTCGAACAGACACTGAACAGAAACCTGGGTTATGTATTTGATCAGAAAATATCAGATTACCAATTTCAGGAAAAGCAGGCAGAAATACCTCTGTTAATCATGTCTCCAACCATCGCAAACGATGGGAGGAAGTTGTACATATCTTCTCTTCCTGTGTCATTCATGGCCAGATCTTCTGATAGTATTCCTCTTCCGAGTCAGCGAATCAGAGGAGTAGATTTTCAAAGCCTATTCAAAAGGAATCGGCCAGAAGACCTGAGTTTTCTTTCTGCTCTAAGAATGTCCGCCTCTTTTCCTTACATCACTCCCAATATTAGCCTACCTACCGAACCAAGAATTGAAATCATGGATGCTGGCATCTCAGATAATTTTGGTGTCTCTGATGCACTCAGATTTATCCAGGTTTTCAAAAAATGGATCGCAGAAAACACCTCTGGCATTGTGCTGCTTGTAATTCGGGATACAAAAGCTGACGCTCCCATCGATTCGGCACCCATCCCATCGGTGATTGACCGAATCACATATCCTATCGCAAGTGTCTACAATAATCTTACAAACATGCAGGATATTAACAATGATTTAAGAGCTGAATTGATGCGCTCCTCTCTTACCACCGAACTTGATATTGTAGAGATCGCTTATGATTCTTTTCAAGAAAATGAACAAAAAACCGAGGTTGAAAGGGCTTCTTTGAGCTGGCATCTCACCACAAGAGAAAAGCAGAATATCATTGACAATATCTCAATAGAAAGCAATCAGCAAGCTATAGACCGATTTAAAAACCTTATCCTAAGCCCATCGGATACGCTTCGCTGATCTTTCTTTTCCCATCCTGATTTGATTGCTGCATATTGCAGTTTTTTACTAGCTAAGAATGAAAGTAGGCCAGATCCAAGAACTTAAGATCAGTAGAATTACACCTCCAGGTGCTTACCTGACAGACGGCACTACCGATGTACTGTTACCTACCCGATATATCCCCTACGGTGCAAAGGTGGATGAAAAACTAAGTGTATTTGTTTATCGGGATTCTGAAGGAAGGATCATTTGTACCACTGAGATACCAATGGCTGAAGTAGGCCAGTTTGCCTACTTAAAAGTAAAGGACACAAATGATGTAGGGGCATTTTTGGACTGGGGCATTTCCAAAGACCTGCTCGTCCCCTATCGGGAGCAAAAAGTAAAATTAAGGAAAGGCTATTGGGTCCTTGTATATGTCTACCTGGACCAAAAGACTGATCGAGTTGCTGCCACAGCTAAGCTGGGTAAATATCTATCCGAAACCAATACCTTAGAAACAGGGCAACAAGTAGACTTACTGGTGACCGATACCACAGATCTGGGTGTAAATGTGATTGTGGAAAATGCACATCGTGGGCTCATTTACGAAAATGATCTGTTCCATGATCTGCTGCCGGGAGATCGCCTCAAAGGTTATGTAAAGCAGATCAGACAGGACGGTAAACTGGATATAAGCCTACGAAAAGAGGGCGTTGAAAACCTGGAGGCAGGAGCGGAACTGATTCTTAAGGAACTTAGAAAAGCAGATGGTTTTCTGCCCTTGCACGACAAAAGCAGCCCCGACGAAATTCAATCTTTTTTACAGATGAGTAAAAAAAACTTCAAAAGGTCTATAGGAATACTGTATAAACAAAAGAGAATCAAGATTTTAGACAAAGGAATAGCGCTCACGAAAACCCAGCCATGATAGAGAAACTAGGTAGAAAGCTTCTTCTTTTCCATTAATCGCACCATTACCCCACCTCCACTTAGATTCTCCAAAATTACCTTAATCATAAAGGTCAAAGGAACAGCCAGGAGCATACCTGCGGTACCCCACATAAAAGCCCAGAAAACAAATCCAAAGAGCACAGAAACGGTATTGATTGAAAATGAATCTCCCATCAGCTTGGGCTCTATCACATTTCCCATCACCAATTGTACCCCCTCAAGACATACGAATAGAAATACAACCTGCGATATGTTTCCAAATGAGATAATTCCCAATACGATGGGAGGAACGATAGCGATCAAAGATCCGATATATGGAATATAGTTCAAGACAAATGCCACAAACCCCCAAAGGAGTGAATAATCAATCCCAAAAAACCAACAAATCAAACCTATTGCCACACCTGTGATCAGGCTCACATAAGTCTTTACGATGATGTAAGAACTCACTGAATTTTTAATCTTCTTTAAAGCATCAGTAGCTGCTTTCCGCTCGTGACCAGGACTACTGCCCACGATATATTTAATGGACTCATCATAATTCGCGATTGCACTTAGTAAACCTGCGAAGTAAAGGATGGTCATCAATAACTCTGCTGTGAAGCCGCTAATACTGGTGAAAAAAGAGCCTGAAGCGGACCAAAAAGAGCCTGTTTGCAACAACTCCACAATTCCCGAACCTAACTGTCCAGGCTTTATGCTGAATCCGAAGTATTCCAGGTAGCTGTTGATAAAAGGTCGAACATCCGTAGAAATGCTATTCAAAATCGTCTCGCTGTTTTCTACAAGTGCCTGAATCACGTTGTAAAGTCCAAAACCGATGACGAAGAAAATACCCAATGTAAGCACTGTGGTAATTGCCACACTTAAACTCATTGAAACAAACCGATTGAAGAATTGAACCAAAGGCTGGGCAAATTACCGCCAAGGAGGTCAAGATGGCATTGGACACAGAAACCGGTATCGCGCCCTACGATGCGCCAGAAAAGGATCTCTATGAGCTTGGTGAAATGCCGCCAC
>JBCCLV010000155.1:0-4310 GCA_039026695.1 Bacteroidota bacterium | reverse complement strand
CCAGTCCCGGAGACGTAGATGAACGTCAGGGCCGGGTTCAAGGGTAAGATCGATTGTGCAAAGCGCATGGTCAGATCATAAGTGATCCTGCTGTAATTGGCTTCACTTTGTCGAAAGGAGGTAATGCCCAGGCAGAAAAAGCAGGCATCGTATCCGGATAGTTCCTCGCGAACGGGACTCAGATCAAAAAAATCTTTGTGGATGATCTCTTTGAGCTTAGGGTGAGTCAACTCGACCGGCTTTCTGTTGATCACCAGGATCTCGGTGACAGTATCATTTCTCAAGCACTCCAGCAACACCCCTTTGCCAACCATGCCCGTTGCACCTGTTATGATTACTTTCATACTTCTGATTTCCTTGGTTCTGATAGCTGGCTTACTATCAATTGGATGGTAAGGTATATCTACAAATGTAAATCAAGCCATCTGCAAGCCGGAAACAAAAAAAGTTACAGATTTTTTGATTTAGACTTGCGCAGGTCGGCTACTGCACCCTACATTTGCAGCCGCCTATAAAGGCAACCAATTGGTCTGGTAGTTCAGTTGGTTAGAATGCCGGCCTGTCACGCCGGAGGTCGCGGGTTCAAGTCCCGTCCAGACCGCAGGGCCGCTCCATTTTTGGAGCGGCTTTTTGCGTTTGTAGTTACTGCCTACAGCGAACAATCCTGATCTATCACTTTAGAAAGGCTTTCTAATAGCAGAAGGTGACTGCTGATTATAATGCTCACTTTAGATGCTCACTCCCTATTTTGAGGCCAGCGTACATCTTTCGAATGCAAAAGCTATCTGGCAAACAACACCTTTCGCAGCTCATCCATCTGGTATTCTGGATGGTGCTGGGCGGTATTTTGCTATTTGTTTACCAAGAATTTGTTGGTGGTTGGAGAGCAGCTCTAATTCCGACTATGATCAACCTGATGGGTTTGATTGCGCTTGTGTATATCCATATGGGCATACTCATTCCAAGATTTTATAGCACAAAAAGATACATCAACTATACCTTTTGGCTAGTGGTGTGTCTAATTACTACCTCATCATTTAGGTTTTATCTGGGCTTTGAAATGGTAAACTGGTTGGGCTGGGATTTACAAGATCGGTTTACGCCCAATTACTTCATCAGTATGTTCTTGAGTGGAGGATTCATTTTACTGATCTCCATCCCACTGAGGCTGGTAGATAGCTATTTTAAGCGAGCTGAACTAGAAAAAGCATTGACCAATCAGCAGCTGGAAGCGGAGCTGCGATTCCTCAAGGCGCAGGTCAATCCACATTTTTTATTTAATGCGTTGAATAACATCTATTCCTTGTCATTTACCAAATCTGATCTTGCTCCAGAAATGATTTTAAGGCTGTCAGAGATGATGAGCTATATGTTATACGATTGTAAGACGGATAGGGTGAAGCTTTCAGAAGAGGTAAATTATTTGGAAAATTTTATAGCCCTCCATCAGCTCAGGAAGGAAGGCCAAATGAATGTGCTATTTGACACTAAGGGCGATCTGTCTTTAACGTCAATAACACCTATGCTTTTTATTCCCTTTTTTGAAAATGCCTTTAAGCACGGAAATCTTGAAGATTTGCAAAATGGTTGGCTCAACAGTAAACTGTCAGTGGATGTCGGTTCCCTTGATTTTACTATCGCAAATTCTTATTCGGCAAAGGATAAGCTCTATACTAAAGGAGGAGTAGGTCTGGAGAACATAAAACAAAGGTTAGCACTACTTTATCCAGACCGACACCATTTAAAGGTTTTCAGGCAGGATAATATTTTTGAAGTGGCTTTGAACATCAAATACTAGAATAAGAATATTATGGATGGGACATATAAGTGTATTGTAGTAGATGATGAGCGGCCTGCATTGAAGCTTATGGAAGCCTATTTGTCAAGATTGCCGCATATTGAAATTGTGGCAACTTGCGAGAATGCCTTTGAGGCAATTGCTTCCATGCAAGAGCATAAAATTGATATTCTATTCTTAGATGTTAACATGCCTGGATTAACGGGCTTTGAACTTTTGAAGTCTTTGACCGCACCACCACAAGTAATTATTACGACCTCTTATCGCGAGCATGCTGTAGAGGGGTTTGAGTTAAATGTTACCGACTATTTGGTAAAGCCCTTTTCTTTTCAGCGATTCTTACAGGCGGTCAATAGAGCAACTAGCAATCTGGGGGGTATAGAAATCGACGATCAATTGGGCGAAGAGATAGACAAGCAAGAGGTAGATATACTAAAGGTGGGTTCTGCCTCTTTTTTTATTCGCAGTAATGGCAAAATGGAGAAGGTGAATGTGCATGAGATTTTATATGTAGAAAGTATGCGCGAGTATGTAGCCATACACCTTGCTGGTCGTCGATTTGTTGTGCATCAAACTATGAATAAGATGGAAGAAAAACTACCACCGCCAGATTTCATGCGCGTGCACAGGTCTTTCCTGATTTCCATGCACCACTTTGATACAGTTCATGGAAATACATTGAAAATTGGCGAAAAGGAAATTCCAATCGGTGGAAATTATAGAAAGGCATTTTTTGAGCGAATAGAATTGTTGTAGCTAGGCGCTCTTCGTCGGAGGTCGGCTAGCTGATTGGGCAATAGTAGGTATTTATCAAAAGTTACTGCTCACTTTTATGGAGAGATCTATATCTACTTTTTTACTAAAACACTTTTATGCACCAATAAGCACTCTACCTGCCCATTTTGAGTGGCTACGGTTTCGGGTTTGCCAGCCGAATTTACATATAGGTAGTTACCCGTGATTTCCCAGTCGGCCTCCTGGCGTACCATTAGGCATTGGGTCATTAGCAAAGACGTATCTTTTAAGTCCGATTTTTCTGTTTCGGTATCATCGCCCATTCTGATCGGGCTAGCCATTAGCTCCCAGTTAGCTGGGTCGGCATCCTTACTAGGCGGTTTGATGCGTTGAATACCACTACCACCAGTCCAGTGCGAATACTCGGCTAGTACCCAAAGTACCTGATAATCTGGCCCTAACCCTTCAACATAATCCTTTCCCTCTCCCTTTCTGTATCTCACATAAAACCCTTCTGTTAGGGTTCCTAGGCTTACATTAGCCTGCGGTTTGTGCCAATGCCACCAAAGCAAAGCATTGTCGTGATATTTATCATCATTAGCATAATTAAAGGATTTTAGGGCAACCAACCTATTCCAAGAATCCGTCTCATTAGGGGAAACCAACAAGTCCTCGTACGTAGCATTTTCAATCTTCGAGAGTAGCTTTCTCTGGTAAAATATACCATCCTTGTAGGAAATATCCTCGTAAATCGGCTCTGACAAGTTTCCATTTTCATCTTCTGCTACAATCGCATTGGGAAGCGATTGAGTTGTCATATAATAAGCCGCTTCGCCTTCTAAGTAAAAGGTTGCCGTCTCGGGATCATAGGTGTCATAGTCCAACTGATCGAGTAATACTTCTACGTCAGTATATTTCGGAACCAGCATGAAATTGACCCGCCCATCGTACCACTTAATGGCACTGCTTTCTTTTTCTGTACGAAAACGATACCTAGCCTTTACCTGCCAATGATCGGGGTAGTTGACGGATGCATCATTGCCGTAATCAAAATCTAAAATAGCGTTATCAGCATCCAGACTAGGGTCATTATCGGTTCTGCCAATGACAGCAGGGGTGAAGAAAATATTCCAATCTTCTTTATTGCCCCAAGGGGGATAAACGGCTGCCCCGTGATTGAGTGTACCGGTGGTCTCGGTGTAGCTGGTTGTGCCGGATATGGCTAGGAATCTATTTTCCAAGGCCTGCTTCCGTTCCGTATTTTCCTCGTCTACCAAATCCCAAATGGGTCGCAGCGAATGTTCTGTAAAATCAACGAGTGCGGGATCTTGGTTAATGGTTTCCAGCCAATCGCCATAGGTGTCAGGATCGGTTACCATCAGTGGTGCTTTGGTTGCGTCACCGCCAATGGTTTCGATACCGGTTTCGGAGTGGGTCGAGCTGACGCTTTCTTCAGAATAGTAAGAGGAGTCGACCGCTACTTTTGCACTCGAAAACAGGTTGTTATAACTTGCCTTTACCGATGCTTTAATGGCCATTTTGCTACTGACTGCCGATTTCTCTACTGTAGCAAAGTAGCTGTTTCGCCCACCGAGTACAATCTCAGCTAAAAAGTGGGTGCCGTAGGCGGCAAAAAGTGCGTCGATAGCTTTCGCTGAATTATCATCTGCGTTAAGCAAACGTTTAAAGCTGGGGTCCAGACGGTTCAGCAAGTGATCATTGTCGGGCAAGGCCAAGCGATAAGATCGGGCTAGGGTAGTAAAGCGGGTGTAATAAT
>JBCCLV010000154.1:0-4405 GCA_039026695.1 Bacteroidota bacterium | reverse complement strand
TCTTGATCTTCAAAGTAGAGATCTGTTCCTTAAAATAAAGGAATTTCTAAGAACTGGTTTTTCGCATGTGCTTGCTGAAAGCTTCTAAGGTTACTCAGTGCATTTAGAAACATGTCCTTAAGCTTAATACTAATTTTAATAGTAAAAACTAAAAATATTAGTATTTTTGGAATGTTTAAAATAGGCATCAAGTACCAAATGAAGATATAGAAGATATGAAAGCCGATTAAAAAGATCGTCAATTCATGTTTGATTTAGTGATGTGAAATCCCCTTTCATCACAAACAGCATCTTCTTTTACGGGTGTTTTTTTTAACTCCAAACCAGGTAGACTCCACAAGAGAATGCCTTCAGTAATTCAAGAAGATGTATCTAAACTGCCATTCCTATTACTCACTTCGCTACGGTACCATTTCGGTAGAAAATCTGGTATCTGAAGCGCAAAAATGCCGCTTGGACTATCTGGCACTTACTGACATTAACGTCACTACCGGAGTATTTGATTTTGTAAAAGCCTGTAAGGAGCACAAGATTAAGCCCATTGTTGGGTGTGAGTTTAGGAAAGGTGATCGGCTTCTTTACGTTGGCTTAGCCAAAAATCAGGAAGGGCTGCGTGAGCTTAATGAATTGCTTACGAAGACCAACCTGAGTGAAATGCCCCTTCCTCACCAGTCGCCTTACTTTCAAAATGTACTGGTCATTTATCCCAGTACGAACGTGCCGGATATCCTGCAGCCACATGAATACATTGGTATTAAGCCGACTGATATGAGGCAATACAAAAATCCGCTATTGCGGAGGTTAGATAAGCTGGTTTGCCTGCATCCTGTAAATCACCGCAACCGACAGGAGTATGAGCTTCATCAGCTGCTCCGCTGTATTGACCACAACATTCTGTTAAGCTACCTCAAGCCTGAACAGTCCGCTGGCGCAAATGAGTGGATGGTGCCAAAGGAGCGGATTGAACAATACTTTGAAAAGTATCCGCAGGTTATTAAGAATACCCATCAGCTGGCTGATCAGTGTGAATTTGAGTTTGACTTTGAAGCACCCAAAAACAAGCGGACGTTTACCAACAGTATATATGAAGATAAGATCCTACTGGAGTCATTGTCCCTTGAAGGGTTTAAGGACCGCTACGCACCGGATAATAAGGTTGCACTAGACCGGCTGCACGAAGAACTGGAGGTTATCCATAAGCTGAAGTTTGGCTGCTATTTTCTCACCACCTGGGATATTGTGCGGCACAGCTTGAACAATGGCTATTTCCATGTAGGCAGGGGTTCAGGGGCTAATTCAATAGTAGCCTATTGCCTCAAGATTACCGAGGTAGACCCGATTGAGCTTAATCTGTATTTTTCCCGATTCCTGAATACCAAGCGTTCAAATCCACCCGATTTTGATATTGACTGGAGCTGGCAAGACCGGGACGACATCATCGCCTATATATTCAAGCGCTTTGGGCGTGACTATACTGGTTTCTGTGGGACCATCACCGATTTCAAATTTCGCTCTGTAGTAAGAGAGCTGGGTAAAGTATACGGGCTGCCCAAAGAGGAGCTAGACCGATTGACGCGCACTCCTTTTAATCAGCAGGAAACCCACGACATTACCCGGAAGATCCACCAGTTTGGTAGCATGCTGGATGGTTTCCCCAATCAGTACTCGATGCATGCTTGTGGGATATTCATTAGTGAGAAGCCGATTGCTACTTATTCAGCTATGAATGTGTATCAAAAAGGAGTCCCTACTTGTGAGATAGACATGTATATCGCGGAGGACATTCGCCTTGAAAAGCTTGATATTCTGAGCCAGAGGGGGCTTGGACACATCAAGGACGCAGTGGCGTTAGTCGAAGAGAACAGAGGTGTTAAATTAAATATCCACGATACAGAGCGCTTTAAAAAAGACGAAAAGTGCAACCAAATGCTTGCAAAGGGCAAAACGCTGGGTTGCTTCTACATCGAGAGTCCTGCGATGCGTGGACTGCTCAGGCGTCTCAAGTGCAGTGATTATGAAACTTTGGTTGCTGCCAGTTCTATAATTAGACCTGGAGTGGCCATGTCAGGGATGATGCGGGAGTACATAGAAAGGCACCGAGATCCCTCTCGCATCAAGTACTTTCACCAGGTATTCGAGGAGCAGCTCAGTGATACCTATGGTGTAATGGTCTATCAGGAAGACGTGATTAAAATTGCACATCACTTTGCAAAGATGGGGCTTGATGAAGCAGATGTACTGAGGAGGGGTATGTCTGGCAAGTCAAGGTCAAAGAAGGAAATAGAGCGCATCAAAAACTTATACTTTGAAAACTGCAAAAAGCTAGGGTATACCGAAGAAGTGACCAACGAAGTATACCGCCAGATTGCTTCTTTTGCCGGATACAGCTTCTGTAAAAGCCACAGCGCTTCTTATGCAGTGGAGAGCTATCAGAGCCTGTTTTTAAAGGCGTATTATCCTTTAGAATTTATTACTGGCGTGATCAACAATAACGGTGGTTTTTACCGTCCGGAGGTATACATCAATGAAGCCAGGATCCTGGGGGCAATGATTGAACCTCCACACATAAATCACAGCCAATCGCTTACTGCTTTGCAGAAAAACACCATTTACCTAGGCTTGAATCAAGTGATCCACCTCACAAAAAAGACGACCGCTGAAATTCCTCAAGAGCGTGCAAGAGGCGGTAGTTACCACGATCTCACTGCTTTGATGGAGCGTACGGATATTTCTTACGATGAAGTAATGTGTCTGATTTATGTAGGTGCTTGTAGAGGATTTGATAAGCCTAAAGGACATTTAGTGATTGAGGCCAAGAAATATTTTAATCATGAGCCAAAGCAAAAAGTAGCGGATCTGCTATTCAATGTAGCCACAAAGAAATTTGAGTTTCCTCAGCTGGAAAGTGACCCCATCGCTGATGCTTTCGATGAGCTGGAAGGCCTGGGCTACCCCGTCTCGATTTCCCCATTCAATCTGCTCAAAACAAAGTTTCGCGGAGAGGTACTCGTAAAGGACCTGTTGAATCACTTAAACAAAGAGGTGCGAATGGTTGGTTATCTGGTGTCTATCAAGGACGTACCTATCAAGAAGCGCGATGGTAAAGTGAAAATGAACTTTGGTACCTGGATCGATATTGAAGGTGGCTATTTCGATACAACGCACTTTCCACCTACACTTAAGAAGTATCCCTTTCGAGGATTGGGCTGTTATCTGCTGTTGGGGAAAGTAGTCGTCGATTACGATTTTCCCAGCATTGAGATAAGTAAAATGGAAAGATTACCCATGGTACCTGATCCCAGATACAGCGAAGATGATCAACCTAGCTTTGAGGTTTGGGACAAAATGAAAGTCGCCCATAGTATGACGATGCGCGCACCCTATCCAAGTACGGAGGAGCTGGATGAGCTCTACGGCCGTAAACCTATATCCGGTAAGTTTACCTTTGAGAGAGATCGGAATATACCTCAGCTGGCATTAGGGGGAAGGAAGTAAGCTCTTTCGTGAGAGTAAATACTATAATTCTTTTACAAAGGTCACGCCCAGCTCAATCCCATTTGCATTTAGAGCCTGAAGGTAACCAGGTAGATCAGTGGTAGGTCCATCGGAAAAAGAATCCACCGAAAAGTCCAGTTGTCTGTACCTGATTGCCGGATCGAGATACATCCCCTCCGAAATCGCAATGCGTAGAGCGATTTCAAAATAAAGGCCAATGTTTGAGTTATAATTTGATTCACCCAGCCTCTCATCATTTTCTATTCTCTTCAAGGTTCCCGGAAAATTCAGGTTGCTTCCTACTCCGAGTTGTAAACTTTTTATTGTACCATCTGAAAGCTTAAAGCCTTTAGATAAGCCGAGTGAAATGAGCTTTCTATTGAAGCTTACCGAGCTTCTATTCGATACACCGTTCACGGATTCCGCTTGTAGCGCCAAGTTTTGTTGATATCCCAAAGTCGACTGTATAGCAAACCCCTTGACCAGCGGAACTTGTAGGCCTAGTTCTATACCAATGCCACCACCTGGACTGTAAAGTAAATTGCCACCATTGTAGTCGATATTCTGATATTCAGTACCGATGGACAGATTGGTTCTTGCTATAAAGCTTATGTTCTGGGCACTGGTGAAGTTTATCCAGGTGAGTGTAATCAGTGTAGCAATAAGTATTTTCTTGATGGTCAAGGCGTTATATTTTACGATTTATGAAGTGTCTACCAGCATTAGCTGATCTTAGAATGCAAAGGTGTTCATTCTCACAGAGATGGTAAAAAAAAGAAGCTGACCCTTTCGAGGCAGCTTCTTTATGCTTTAAGAGAAGGACTATTACTTTCCTTTTCTTCTGTCGTTTAGCTTTTTCAATCCGTAAGCCCCTCCAGCAGCGAGCAGCAAGCTGAGACCACCATCGATT
>JBCCLV010000153.1:0-4807 GCA_039026695.1 Bacteroidota bacterium | reverse complement strand
CATCACATACAGTTGTCATAGAGAGGGTAATGGTAAATTTCTGTTGCGTTCAAATGAGTTTATTAAAGGTAGTGGTTACAGACTGCTTATAAATCCTGAAATGGAAGATCTGTGCGGAAATAGCTTTGTGAAAAAAGGAAATGAGAGGAGGATTAAAAAAATCAGGGATATTATCGAGATTGAATTTGATATCCAATAGTTCACAATTCAAATAGTAATCGTATGCATGAAATAGGTAAAAAACAAAAAAAGGGAACACCGCCATGTTCCCTTTATAATTTCGATCCCAATTGCTGGTTGGATCGAATATGATCCAGTAAAGACTGAATCAAATCACCGCCTAAATTTACTCGCCTGTAAATGTAGATCTCGAAAGTACTGAGATAAATCCAATTTTATCTCTATTTACTTAAAGTTTTTTCTAAAAATTAGAATTAAACCTCTTTTTATTACGAATTGTCTATTTCAAAGGTATTTCTTCTCCTCTCGCTACTAATACCCACTTTTGGGCTTTTAGACCGTATTCAAAAGGCCTTGGAAAAACTTGATTTTCAGAAAGCCCAAGAATTAATTACTCGAGGAATGAATAAAGAACCTGAAAACCCAGGTTTTGATTTTTTTGAGGCGAAAATTTTTTTTAATCCGCTGTACGAAAAATTTAATGCAGACTCAGCACGTTTAGCTCTTAATTCAGGCATTGCTAAACTCAAATCAACCTCTGAGGAGCTCAAAATCTCTCTTGAAGAGGAGGGGATTAACCTGGATGCACTATTGAATCTTGATACCCTGATTCGGGATTTCCTATATGGTGAAACGCTTGAAGCACTGAATTTGGCAAGTATTCGAGGATTCAGAGATAAGTATCCCAATTCTATCTACGAGGATATTTTGATCTACAAACGAGACAGCATTGTTTTTAGGGAGGTCCTGGCGCTGGGAACATCCACTGCTTTCCAGGATTTTATCGCGGAATATCCTACGTCTGTTTTTGTAAGTGAAGCTGATTCTCTGCTTGATCGTATTCGGTACCAAAATTTGATCAGTGAAGGGTCTTTACAAGACTACAAAGATTTCAGAAGCCTTTACCCGGCTTCTAATATGTTGACCGAGGTAGATGCGTTTATTTTCCAAGTATCTACGGTTTCTCAAACTCCTGGCGCTTTCCAAAATTTCATAGATGAAAGCGTGACTCCTAAATGGAAGAAAAGGGCTGCAGACATTCGCTACTATCTGGAGGACCGGGACGTGGGAAATCATCCCTTGAAAGACTCCATTCGCTACATGAAGGCACTCTCGGAGCGACTGATCTTTCCGGTGCTAGATCTAGGAGCTTTCGGATTTCATAATACCATCGGGTCTATGCAACTCCCGTATAAATACTTATCCATTCAGGAATACACTAAATGTCAAGCCACTAATGATGATTGGCTTTTTGCAACAAAAAAGGATGAGAAAGGCGAAAAGAGGGGTTTTATTCTATTGAAAGACGGAACAGTAGTATTGGAGGATGTGGATGATTATCGTTCAATTTCCCCTTCACTTGCTATAGTTAAGCAGAATGGCTTCAAGTTTTTATACCATAAAAGTGGATTTAAGATCGTAGCACAGCCGGTTCAGTTTGTGGAGCCAGTGGAAAATGGTTGGATCAAAGTAAAGCGCGCAAATCGGTGGGGATTGTATTCACTCTCAGGTCTTCAAATCGCAGATTTGAGATATGATAACATTGAGAAGATGGGTGCCTTTTGGGTCTTTTACCGTCAAAAGCAGATCGCGATCTACAATACACAGCGAATCCTTGACGAGATTGAAGAACAGGGTCTGGATCTTGAATTTAAGTTTGACGATTTGGAGCTAATTAACGATCACCTTCTCATCGGATTTAAGAATGATAGGGAATGCCTTATTGACAAAGATTTGAATTTTAAGATTCCTTGGGGAACGCACGAGATTTTTCCTGACCCGGGTGGATGGTATCTTAAAACTGACAAGGGCTATCAGACCATTGAAGACGATGGGTCTACATCGGAATTTTATCCTTACTTAGAGTCAAATGAGCACTGGCTGGCCCTAAAAACCGATCAAGGCTGGGAATTGCAAGAAAGAGTAGCGAATAAGAAAAGGGAGATTAAATATGATTCTATCAAGTTGATAAATGTAGGTGCAATGCTCTTCAAATCGGGTGCAAGATCGCTTACGTTTCCAGGGGGCGTAGAGATCAAGCTCCTCGATCATTTTGCCAAGTCATTTCCGGAGCGATTAGATTACTTATTGATCCAGAAAGCGGGTTCGCTAGGACTGTACGACCAAAAGGGAACGCTGGTTTTTGATGGTAGGTTTGACAATTTAACTTACGTAAATGATTCTCTTTGGACTACTTCAAAAAATGGTAAGTATGGCATCATCAATCAACAAGGGGAGGAAATCATAAAGCCAAGATTTGAAACCCTCGATCAGCAAGGATCCTTGGTGCTTACCCTACAAAATGGGTCCATAGGTTGCTATGATCTCACAAATAATAAGTTGATTCCGGCTGAATACCAGACCCGTATTGAGAAACTGGGAAACTTCTACAAATGCAGTACGGATACAGGTGTCGGGTTGGTAGATGATGAAAATGAGATAGTGCTAGACTTTGACTATCAGGAGATCACAGTTTGGAATGATACCTCCTTCTTGGTGGAGCAAGCGGGATTACAATCCATCGTAAATGTGAGCGGAGACCCAATATTGGAAGAGGTCAGTTATGTTACTGAGCTGTTTGAAGATGAAAATGAAAAACTCTTCAGCTTTATTAAAGAGGGTAAATTCGGCCTGATCAGCAATGAAAGGGGCGTTTTACTGGAACCAGAATACAGTGATATCAACAATATTGGTGATACTGAGAACCCAATTTTTTTTGCTGATCAGCATCTGCAACACGCGGGATACCACGTAGTAAGCTATCTGAATCGGGAGGGCGATTTGATCTTTTCAAAAGCGTATGATAAGGTTGAATTTGAAAAAATTGTCTGTAATGATTAGCAAGTACCTTCACTTTGTTTTTTGGTTTTTTTCGTGCTGAGGTAGCTATTTGGAAGTAGTAAGTGTCTTTAAAAGAAATCACTTTTCATGAAAATTGTATTTGCACCCTTGTCTCTACTATTTGTGCTGTTTGCCAATGCTCAAGAATTGACTCAAACGGTCAAAGGGCAGATTACCGATGACCAGTCCGGGCAGGTGATCATTGGTGCTACAGTACTCATTGCCAATACGAGTCCTCCGCAAGGTGCCATTACTGATGCTGAGGGCTTTTACAGAATAGAAGAGGTCCCGATTGGACGGCAAACCATCCAAGTATCGTACTTGGGTTATGAATCAGCCCTTTTTCCGGGTGTATTGGTAGGATCAGGTAAAGAGGTGATCCTCAACGTTGAGCTTACTGAATCGCTGGAGCAGCTGGAAGAAGTTGTAGTTACCTCACGCTCAAATACCGGCCTTCCCATTAACGACATGGCATCCGTGAGCGCTATTTCAATCAGCGTAGAGGAAACAAGCCGATTTGCTGCAACCTTTGATGACCCTGCAAGAGCCGCGCTCACATTTGCCGGTGTACAAACTGGGGGTGATGACCTGCTTAATGAAATTGTAATAAGAGGAAATACGCCAAAAGGAATTTTGTGGAGGTTGGAAGGGGTAGAGATCCAGAATCCAAATCACTTTGGGCAGATTGGATCTTCGGCTGGAGGTATCAGCATGCTGAGTTCCAATGTGCTGTCCAATTCTGATTTTTTCACTAGCGCTTTCCCCGCTCAGTATGGTAATGCAACCTCAGGGGTTTTTGATCTAAATCTGCGAAAAGGAAATTTTGACAAAAACGAAACTGCATTTGAGGTTGGGCTACTGGGCGTAGGTGCGGCTTTAGAGGGTCCCCTTTCCAAGAAGAGTAATGCTTCTTACCTGATCAACTATAGATACTCCACTTTAGCACTCGCTAGCAATGTGGGACTTGATGTCCTTGGCGAACAAGAGGAAGTAACCTTTCAGGATCTGAGCTTTAAGTTTTTCTTCCCTACTAAAAAGTTTGGTTCATTTTCAGTTTGGGGTTTGGGAGGGGATAATTCCTATGATTTTCTACCAGACAGATCCGTGGGAGAGACCCTCTACGACGAAGAGAGTCAGCGGATGGGTGTGGCAGGTATTACCAATGTTTTTTACCTCACGGATGACTCCTACCTGGAAACTGTGGTCAGTGGATCGTATCAGAAAATTGGAGATGTGGAAGACTCCTTGAGGACCTTAATCACTTTTGAAGAGGATTTTATTGAAAGTCAGTTTCGGGTGTCGACGCTTTACAATCATAAGCTCTCCCCTAGAACCACCATCAGGGGCGGATTGATTTTTAGCAGGCTAGGCTATGACCTGATCAGTAGGGAGTACAGTGGTTTTAGATCTACTTACGATATCTCGATTGATGAAGACGGACGGTCCAATTTTTATCAATCTTATTTTAATTGGCAATACCGACCATCATCCAAGCTTACGATCAATTCCGGGTTGCACCTTTCATCTTTTGCTTTGAATAACAAAACCTATTTAGAGCCCAGATTCGGATTTCAATATCGGACCTCATTCGGATTGTTTACGGGAGGAGCTGGATTGCACAGCAGGATGGAGACGGTGGCGCTGTATACTGCTCAGCAGCAGCTAGAAGATGGCTCTATGGTCCAAAACAATAGAGACCTTGGATTTACCAGAGCAATGCATTCGGTATTGGGCTTCCAAGCCCCCATTGGTAGTAGTGGATACAGATTTAAGACAGAAATCTACT
>JBCCLV010000152.1:0-4858 GCA_039026695.1 Bacteroidota bacterium | reverse complement strand
GAGGAGTTGGTACAACATCTTACTATCGTTGAGGTAGGCGACAATGAAATAGCCATTCAATATGAGAACGGTAACTTCAAAGCAGTCTTGACGCCTGGTAGGTATGCCTTCTGGAAAGGATTGGTTGACTATTCATTCGTGAAAGCTGATTTAAGTAAGATTGAAACCACGGAAGCAATTGATCTTTTGGCTATCAAAAGAAGGGAGTTACTGCCATATGTACGCGTATGCAAAGTAGACTCCTATGAAAATGGGGTTTTATTCGTAGATAATAAAGTTGAGAGGATCTTAGGTCCGGGCGAATACTACTTCTGGAAAAACGCTCAGGAAGTAGCAGTGTCCAAAGTAGACTTAAGACAGTTGCAGTTGGAGGTATCTGGTCAGGAGATTTTAACCAAAGACAAAGCTGCGTTAAGGATAAACTTCTACACACAATACAAAGTGGTAGATGTGACCAAGGCCGTAATCGACAACAAGGATTACGAAAAGCAATTGTACATATTGATGCAGTTCGCTTTACGCGAGTACATTGGTACGTTGACTTTGGATGAATTGTTGGAAAACAAAGAGGCCATTACGAAGTATGTTATGGGTTCTTTGAAGGATAAAGCTGCTGCGCTTGGTGTTGAGATCAGGAGTTGTGGTGTAAGGGACATCATCTTACCCGGTGATATGAAAGAGATCATGAACCAGGTGTTGATTGCCCAAAAACAAGCACAGGCGAATGTGATTGCCCGAAGGGAGGAAACTGCCTCTACCCGAAGCTTGTTGAACACTGCGAAGTTGATGGAGGAAAACGACATGTTGTTCAAATTGAAAGAGATGGAATATGTCGAAAAAATTGCCGACAAAATTGGTGAGATCACTGTTGCCGGAAACGGCCAGATCATCGATCAATTGAAAGGTATTTTCACTCCAGGCAAATAAATAGTGACAGGAGATGTATAAAGCATCTCCTTTTTTTATCAAAAAATTCTCACTACGCAAAAACATTGCGCACATCACCCATTACTTTGAAGCATGGAAAAAAATAAAACCTCTGTAACTGGTAAAGAACTATTAGCACTCGGACTTCCGGAAGGAAGGGTCATTGGAATAGCACTTGAGTTGATCAATCAAAAGTCTATCCATTTAGGTGGATTCCATGAAAATGTAAGTCAACTGCTTAAAAGCCCAGAACAATACTTAAACCATCCCGAGTATGCACCATTGGCCGAGGTATTAATAGCTCCTAAAGATGACGTGCTTCCATTGCGAGAAACACCTGATATCTACAAGGTATATGGAGCTGAAGGTATAGATCAAGGTGCTTTGAACCAGATAGAAACAGCTATGCGTCTTCCCGTTGCCAAAGCAGGAGCTCTAATGCCTGATGCCCACCAGGGTTATGGGCTACCTATTGGTGGAGTACTGGCCACAGAAAATGCTGTGATCCCCTATGGTGTGGGTGTTGATATTGGCTGTAGAATGTGTATGACTATTTATGATATCCCTGCATCTACATTGAATGATCGAAAGGAAGACCTGAAGAAGATGTTGGTGAGAAATACCAAGTTTGGTAAGGCAACATTCAAAAACCCAAAAGAACATAAAGTGCTTGAAAACGAACTTTTCAATGAGATCCCGCTTATAGGTCAACTGAAAGACAGGGCTGCCACCCAAATTGGCACCTCGGGAGGTGGCAATCACTTTGTAGAATTTGGTATCACTGAAATAGAGGATGAGAATAACGAGTTTGGGCTTGCAAAAGGCCCGTATCTGGCCTTGCTTTCTCACTCCGGATCCAGAGGGTTTGGTGCCAATATAGCCAGGCACTATACCAAGCTAGCTATGGAAAGCCGTAAGCTTCCACATGAAGCAAGACATTTGGCCTGGCTTGATCTGGATACTGAGTTAGGTCAGGAATATTGGCTGGCCATGAACCTGGCAGGGGATTACGCCTCCGCTTGCCACCACCAGATCCATGATCGAATGGCGGTCGGGTTAAGAGCCACACCTGTCGCTCAGATTGAAAACCACCACAATTTTGCCTGGAAAGAAAAGAACAAAAATGGTGACGAGATCATAGTGCATAGAAAAGGAGCTACTCCCGCAGGAAAAGGTGTTTTGGGTATTATTCCAGGGTCTATGACTGCGCCAGGGTACATTGTGAGAGGGAAAGGTGACGAAGCGTCTATCAATTCTGCATCACATGGTGCAGGCAGGGCAATGTCGCGAACCCAGGCTAAAAATTCCTTGAACAAGGATGCCGTGATAGATCACATAAATGCAGCGGGAGTTGAAGTAATCGGTTCCGGCCTTGACGAGGCGCCTATGGCCTATAAGGACATAAACAAAGTAATGGAGTCACAGAAAGAACTAGTAGATGTGGTGGGCTCATTCTTACCAAAAATTGTGAGGATGTGTGGTGATGAGAAGTTTCATGAAGTGGATTGAGAATGTCTAAATGACTTGGTTGACAATTAATTCTATAATGAAATTAAGAAAGGTCCGCGAATGCGTATTTGGAGTTGTTTTAGAAAATGAAGCGGTACATCCGAGGTTGTAATGTTATGGAGAAAAGATTCTGAAAAAGGAATATTTTGACCGCATTGAATTTAAAAATGAGTTATGATGAAGATGATATCAGTCTATTAGATGAGTTCTTGGTGCATTTAGAATTCAGGTTGAGTGCTTTCTTTGAATATCACCAATTTGAGGAAGCTAATGGGTATTGGTGTGACGGTATTTTTATTTCCGAACTAGATCCTCAACGGACCAAGAAGCATGTGAATGATAAGAGAAGAATAGTCACCCAAGCATGGATAGGTAAAGATGGTCAGGATAAATACAGGATGATAATTTTGTTTGGTAAGTATTCTTTAAGAAGGTATGCAAAAGGCACGAGCTTGGTTGATTGCATCCCAGATTATAAATCAATGGATTGGATTGAAATGGACATTGATGAGAAAACAATTCAAATCAGACTGAGATAATGGAAAATCTTATTAAGGATAAACTATTAGAAGTAGAAAAAGATCATGGTATAACGATTCTTTATGCTTGTGAATCAGGTTCACGCGCCTGGGGATTCCCATCTCCAAACAGCGACTATGATGTTCGGTTTATTTACTCGCATGATTTGGATTGGCATCTTTCATTGAGAGATAAAAAAGACACCATAGATCTACCTATTAATGATGATTTAGATATTGGAGGCTGGGAGATCAAGAAAGCTCTTGGCCTTCTTTGGAAGTCAAATTCACCTTTGCTAGAGTGGTTACAGTCTCCGATAGTTTATCAATCTGAGAGTAAATTCTTAAATGAGATTCAGCGTTTGTGTTCTGAATATTTCTCTCCGATTGCCGTCATGCATCACTATTTGAGTATGTCGAAGAAGTATTTCGATGCTTGTCAGCAAACTGATCAGGTCAAACTTAAAAAGTATTTCTATGCACTTAGGACAGCCATTGCAGGTAAGTGGGTGAGGGAGAAGGGAAGCATTCCACATATCGAACTACCAAAAATGTTCGGTGTAGTTACAGAAGAAATTCAGATTAAGATTGAAGAACTCATTGTCATTAAATCTCAACAAAATGAGGATTACCTACATACAAGAGAACCTTTAATTGATGAATTTCTAAGTGAAACTATCAGGCAAAATGAGGCTGTTGCTAATGATTTGCCTTCGGCTAATGGAGATATTGAGGAGTTAGATAAATTCTATCGAAAAGTGGCTAAAAATGCTTGATCAAGAATTATCCCCCGCTGGCGGGGGTTAGGGGGTGGAAAGAAGTCAAGCTACAAACCATCAACAGTATGACCAACAAAAACAATAGTCATTATAACAAAAAGCTTCAGCCATTTGCTAAGGCTTTGAGATCAGATATGACGAAGGCTGAAGCCTGCTTATGGAAATATGTGTTGAAGGCAAGGATGATGAAGGGATATCAATTTCGCAGGCAACGACCCGTTCTAAACTATATCGCTGATTTTATGTGTAAGGAGCTAAATCTCATCATCGAAGTTGACGGGATCACGCATACCTATGAGGAGGTATCTCTAAACGATGAGAAGAGAACCTTGGAGCTTTAAAAACATGGTTTCAGGGTTTTGAGGTATACCGATGAAGAAGTGCTACAACAAATAGATCGCGTTTATAATAGCATAGCTAGTTGGATTGAAAAAAATGCTAAAGTTCCACACCCTGGCCCCCGCCAGCGGGGGAAAAGAAAATTATGACACTGGAAGAACTTTATTCAAAAGATATCATTGTATTTGAATGTTTGAGCGGGAGTCAGGCTTACGGTTTAGCCACTCCAGAATCAGATGTGGATATAAAAGGTGTATTCATACTTCCGGAAGATGATTATTTGGGGTTGAACTATGTAGAGCAGGTAAGCAATGAAACCAATGATATTGTTTATTGCGAGCTAGGTAGATTTGTAGAGTTACTTTCTAAAAGCAATCCAAACATTCTTGAATTGTTATATACTCCGGAAGATTCTGTTCGAAAGATTCATCCAGTATTTGAAAAGATCAGAGCCATGAATCTTCTGTCAAAGCAATGCAAAGATAGTTTTGGCGGTTACGCCATGACTCAAGTGCGGAAAGCCAAAGGGCTAAATAAAAAGATTCTAAATCCGGTAGAAAAGGAACGAAAAGGCATTTTGGACTTTTGTTATGTGGCTTACCAGCAAGGCTCAATTCCTGTTACTGAATTTCTCCAAGTAAACAATTTAGATCAGGCAAAATGCGGCCTTTCAAAAATTCCGCATATGCATGAGATGTATGGTTTGTATTATGGAGAGCCTTCATTCAAAGGAATTGCAAGGAAGGAAACTGCTAATGAGGTTTCATTAAGCCCTGTTCCCAAAGG
>JBCCLV010000151.1:0-4907 GCA_039026695.1 Bacteroidota bacterium | reverse complement strand
TAAGTAAACGAAAACCACGAGTAATGGCCACTCGGTACAACCGAGCGGCTGAAGTGAAGTAATGTCCGAACTAAGAAAAGCAAATACCGATGCCACCTACTTCCTCACTTTTACAGTGGTAGGATGGATCGACATTTTCACACGCTCTCGCTACTGTGATGTGGTCATAGACAGCCTGGATTACTGCATTGAAAATAAAGATCTGGATGTATTTGCCTACGTGATCATGCCCAGTCATATCCATATGGTAGCCCGAAATCTTGATGCTAACTTGAGTGGAATTATCAGAGATTTCAAAAGCCATACAGCTAAAACCATACTGGAGATGATAGAAAATGAGCCAGGTGAAAGTCGTAAGGAATGGCTGCTTCACATGTTCAAATACTATGCGAAATTTCATAAGCAGAACAAGAAATATCAGTTCTGGCAAAAGAAGAGCCATCCCATAGAACTGCTGTCACCTGAAATGATCGATCAGAAGATCGAATACATTGAGAATAATCCGGTGGAAAGCGGTCTGGTGTTAAGCCCTGAAAGTTGGATGTATAGCAGTGCCTGTGAGCAGGCTAGAATTAAAGTTTTGACAACATAAATTAAGAAACAGTCGCTCGGTTGTTCCAAGTGACGACTATGGGATAATGAGATTGAAAATGAGAATAGTCTTCACTCAGCTGAGCCGAGATAAAGCAAAATGAAGTAGATAAATGAGGTAGATATAGTTGCCACTGGGCAGAGCCAAGCGGCTGATTTTAAAGTGGAATGGTACAATTGAAAATGAAGCTTTGCTCGGCCAAGCCGAGATGAGATTGAAGAAAATGCGATTTAAAAACTAAAACAGATAATGGTCACTCGGGATGACCCGAGCGACTGCGTTAAAATTTAGAAAGTAAAATAATGGCCAGTTAGCAAAATCAAGCGACTATATACCCCTATATACTAGTAAAACGACAAATTGAAATACATACTTACCATATTGCTATTTATCTGGATAGCAGAACTTACCCATGCCCAAACCTTCAAGGTGCGCCTTTCCCAAAAACATTTAAATAAAGTGGAAAAAGCCAAAGACGGGCGCAGCAGGCTGAAGAAGTATCGTAAGTTCTACAGCAAAGACAGTCTGAAGCAGGCTAAAAAAGAAAAGAAATTTTGGAAGCATAAATCGGATAGCCTGCTAAAGGCCAGAAGAAAAGGTGAGCCTGGCCAGTATGAAGAGGTATATACGAAACAAATTCCTAAAGCGAATAGTACTCTGTTAGATTCAGCCAAGAATATAGCTGTAAGCAAAGCGAAAGATGTAGCCCAAAACTCTCCGAAATACACTAAAGGGCAGCAAAAGTTGAATGGGCTTAAAGGTAATGTAGACCTGAACCAGTTGAAAAATAAGGACAGTTTAACTTCTTATGCTGGCAACTATGCGCAACAGCAAGCCGAAGATCAGCTAGGTCAGGTCTCGGGAATGTCCGATCTTCAGAAGCAGCGAGCAGAATTAGAAGATCTAACACAGCTGCAGGAGCAATATAAAAGCGACTATGGAGGCTATGCAGACCCGGAGAATCTGAAGACAGAAGGCAAGTCTATGGCCAGTGAACAAGCTGCCGCCTTTATGGCGCAATATGGAGAAAAGCTAAGTACGGTTCAGAAGAAGATCTCCCGTCTGCAGCGCAAATATATCAAGCTGCCCAACTCTAATGATCTCAGTTCAGCAGTAAAACGTACTTCGTTGACAGGGCGCACGTTTAAGGAGCGATTGGTAATCGGTGGCAATTTTAATATCAACAACATAGATCCTCTGTCATTGGACCTTTCTCCTCAGCTCGGGTATCGGTTTAACAAGCGCTTTACAGTTGGGATTGGAGGTACCTATCGTCAAACCTTTTCGGATAGCTTAGCCACATCACCCGCCATACCTGCCGACACCTATGGGTTCCGCGGTTTCAGCAGTTACGATGTGTTCAAAAACTTCTTTGTCTATGGAGAGTATGAGCAAATGGCTAAGGAAGTCACGCAGGCAGATCGCAAAAAAATGGAATGGGTAGATGGTTTGCTTATAGGCCTTGGCCGTGAGATTAGTGTCTATCCCAAACTGAATATGAATATAATGGTGCTTTACAACTTCATCAACGAACAGGAAAACCCCATTTATGGCCGCAGATGGGTGGTTAGGGTGGGTTTCCAGTTGAGTGAATTGGCGCTTTTGAAGAAATAAATTATAATACTATGAAACTATTGTTTACACTTATGTTATTGTCATCTGCGGGTTTTCTTTTTGCCCAATACTGCAGTCATCTTACAGAAGAGACCAAACTGATAAATCCTTCAGGTCGAACTTTGCTCGTAGAAAAGGACAACGATGATTCGTGGCTTACTTTTCATGATCCTGGTAACTCTTGGTATTCTATGGGAATTGATAGATCAGATGGGGCTAAGTTTAAACTGAATTATGGATCAGCGCTAGCTGAGACCAACCAGTTTACCCTAACAACTGACGGCAAGATTGGTATTGGGACTAACGATCCTTTAGACTTATTACATGTGAACGGCAGCTATATGGGTCGGGGTCATTTTATGCTTTATGCTTATGAGGGTAAAGGAAGTTCTGGTACCGCTTACCTCCAGGCACGAGATAGGTCTGGAACCTCGAGCATTAATTTATAGCTCAGAACCCAATATAATGGAAGTTTGGTTAAAGCTATGAAAATAAGCCCTTTAGGAAATGTAGGTATTGGTACTTCAAACTCCAGTTCGACATTGCATATCCTTTCTTCAAGTACAACTGGTGTATTTGACAATTCTTCAAACGGACGGAAAATTGAGATCAATCCGGGTTCAGGAGTAATAGAAATGACAAATGGCTCTCTCCATTTCAACAGGTCTGCTTCGGGCAATATAACTTTTGCCGGAGGCGGAGGGCAAGTAGCCATAGGAACTTTCACTCCTGATGCTAAACTAACGGTTAAAGATGATGTCCATGCCAAGGAAGTACGTGTTGACCTTTCCGTCCCTGGCCCTGGCTACGTATTTGAAGAAGACTACGACCTGCCTTCTTTGGAAAGTATTCAAGGATATTTCCAAGAAAATAAATACCTTGCGGAAGTACCCTCAGCCAAAGAAATGGAAGAAAACGGTATCGATCTGGATGTGATGAACATGTTGCTCTTTAAGAAAGTGGAGGAGTTGACATTGCATTTAATTGAGCAGGAAAAAAGTATAGTAGAGTTAGAAACAAAGAATAATTAGTATGAGACTATTCGCTAAAACATGCTTAGTAATTTTAATGATCTGTATTGGATATGCAAATGTTAAAGCACAATCGAGTAGATTGGAGTTGGATCCCGGAGGCGGCGCTTCGGGTGATTTAGTAGGATTCAAGGCGGTTGAATCAGGAAACAATACTACAAGCCTTCAAGTATTTAGGAATTTTACTGGTGATGCAAATGATATATCATTTCTGAAGTTCGATAATCAGGGAAACATTCAAATCGATGGTCCAAAAAAGCTATTTTGGGATCCTCAAGGTGCTGCTGGAAGTGATTTTGTTGGGTTGAAAATTTCTGAATCAGGGAATAATACAACAAAGTTTCATATCTATAAGAAGTTTACCAATACCACTTCAGATATAGATTTGTTGACTATTGCTGCGGGGGGAAATACAATGCTTTACGGCACGTCAAAGTTATATTGGAATCCTCTTGGAGGTGCCCCGGGTGATATGTACGGAATTAAAGTAACAGAAAGTGGTAATAACACCACCAAGTTTCATCTTGTCAGGAACTTCTCAGATAATGTAGAAGATGTCAATATAATGACTATTAATTCCTCCGGTTTTATTGGAATTGGAACAACTACTCCAAATCAAAGACTGACCGTTAATGGTATGGTTTATTCTACTGAGGTAAAAGTTGATTTATCAGTTCCTGGCCCGGATTACGTCTTCGAAGAAGACTACAACCTTCCTTCCTTAGAAAGCATTCAAGGCTACATCAAAGAAAACAAACACCTTCCTGAAGTGCCTTCGGCCAGAGAAATGGAAGAAAAGGGTATTGATCTGGGGGTAATGAATATGCTGTTATTGAAGAAGGTGGAGGAGTTGACGTTGCATTTGATAAGGCAGAATAAGATCAATAAAGAACAGGCTGAAGAGATAGCTGAGTTAAGGAAGCTGATTGAGAAAGAATAAATAGTGTTTGATGTGCTATGGGTTCCGCCTTTAGGGGCTAGGGGTAGCGCTGGAAATGGATTATTTCATGCATGGGATTCCAAGATGACTATTGATGCGAGTCTCCAGGATTAAACTCCAGTTGGTCAAACTAGTGTTGAGGTAGTTTAGTTCGAGGCCCCGGCTCAGAGGCCGGGGACTTAGCAACCTAATCTCTTCTCAAAAAAATAAAATCTCCTCCCTCATCACCGGCCTGACCGATAGGACCGTATTGAGGGACTTGCCCGTTTGGGCTGTTATTAATAACGGCTACCTTAAACGATTGGAAAAGCTGTTCCGCAGATAGTAGTGGGGCTTGGTTGTTTGCCAGGTTTCGGTTCAAGTATTGAATAAAAACACTTTTATCGGGAACGGTTTTTAGCGCTCCACTGGTCATGGCTTTACGACTGGGCAGTTTATACATTTCTAAAATGGCCCTTGAGTTGGTGAATACCGCTCGTTCCTTAAAAATGCTTCCGCTAAAGCATGCATCCGTCACAAGTAAAGTATGTTTGGATTTAATACCACTGATGTAATCTCTCAAAGTACTGTTGGAAAGCCATTGGGCCTTAGAATCTAACCGGGCATCGCTGGGTAGCCAAAAACCCTGTTTCAGTCGCTCATCCCAAATGCCATGGCCGGCATAAAAGATGAAAAGGTTATCACGTTCCTCAATGTCATGTGCCAGCTTATCGAAGGCCTCAATAATATC
>JBCCLV010000150.1:0-5052 GCA_039026695.1 Bacteroidota bacterium | reverse complement strand
TAGTCGAGCTGCGCGACAATCTCGACCGCCTTAGAATCGTCCAGCAGTCGCCCACCGCTCTCCGTCTCCTGGGCGCGCCCCAGCAGCGGAATCAGCAACGTCTCCTGGGTAGGCCCCAGCTCAACCTTCATTTTCGCCATGCGGTTCACTTCCTTATTCACTTTGTGGATAAATAGGCATAGTCACGCTAGCAAGCGTGATGGTGGGCTGGCCGACTAAAAATTGCACTGAACCATGGGAGCAGGCAATGTCTGTTGGGATGGAACTTCCGCCGTTACGGGATAACGATTGAGATGAGCCGACGCAGATTACCTTTGATGCCCACAGATAACCTCTCGGCGGTCGGTTCCATCGATTTGTTATGCCGCGATCTCCAACACCGATTACTTCATTCCCCATACTCGCCACCAAGCCCATTCAAGATCTCTCTAAAGCTGTTTAATCCTGCTTCTAGATTTTCGATAATCTCTGCCGCTAGCACATCGGGTTCTGGTGGATTGTCTAAATCGTACAAGCTCTCATCCCTGAGCCAGAAAATGTCTAAGCTTGTTTTGTCCCTGGCAACCAACTCATCATAGGCAAACTTACGCCAACGTCCATCTGATTTTTTGGATGACCAAGCTGATTGATGCTTAAAGCGGTATTTGGAGTTGTAGCAATTGACAAAATCTTGTAAATCCCTATACTTCATGGGATTTTTTCGTAAAGTGAAGTGAACATTGGTACGGAAGTCGTAGTACCAAACTTCTTTGGTCTGGGGTGCTTCAGACTCAGGCTTGTTATCGAAGAAGATAACGTTTGCTTTTAGTCCTGACTTGTAGAAGATGCCAGTGGGTAAGCGCAGGATGGTGTGAAGGTTAGTTTTCTGAAGTAGAGCTTTACGAACCGTTTCTCCAGCTCCACCCTCAAACAGCACGTTATCGGGTACAACGATCGCCGCTTTTCCGGTTGACTTTAGCATTGTCCGGATGTGCTGGACGAAATTAAGCTGTTTGTTTGAGGTCGTTGCATCAAAATCTGGACGGTTATAGACCAGATCTTCTCCTTGTTCTTTTTCTTCTTTAGAGAAGGTCATGCTGCTTTTCTTACCAAAGGGAGGATTAGCCAGCACAAAGTCAAAGTGTTGGGTCGGTGGCTGTACTAGTGCATCGCTGAGAGATATTGTGGGTTCTTTATCAATTGCACCAATCTCATGTAGAAATAAATTCATTAAGCATAGGCGGTAGGTACTGGAGACAATTTCATTGCCATAAAAGGTTTCATACTTGAGGAATTGTTTTTGGGACTCATTCAGTTTGTAATTTTCGTGAATGAAGTCATAGGCAGCGAGAAAGAAGCCACCCGTACCACAAGCAGGATCGGCGATCGTTTTATCTGGTTCAGGGCGTAGGCATTCCACCATTGCTTTGGTCAGGGCGCGAGGAGTGAAGTACTGTCCTGCTCCAGACTTGGTATCATCGGCGTTTTTTTCTAGCAATCCTTCGTAAATATCGCCTTTGACATCAGCACTCATAGATACCCAGGCTTCGTTATCGATCATCTCAATGACGCGAGACAGCATCGCTGGCTCTTGAATTTTGTTTTGGGCTTTGATGAAGATTTTGCCCAACATACCTTTTTTCTTGCCTAATTCACGGAGCAACTTGGTGTAGTGAGCCTCAAGCCGATCACCCCGTTTAGCTTTTAAGCTTTGCCAGGTGTATTCAGAGGGAATGCCTAGATCACGATTGTGAGGTGGTTTGGCGTATTCATCCGCCATTTTCAGAAAAATCAGGAAAGTGAGTTGCTCTAGATAATCGCCATAGCTTACTCCTGCATCGCGCAGAATATTACAGAAACTCCAAACTTTAGAAACTATTTGTGCAGTCGTCATCTAGTTAATCTCAGTAAATCTAAGCCACTTGGAATAGTTCTTCGACCCAAATAATGTTACGCGATCCTTTAATTACTTTTCTCGCAAACGCTGATAATTCTGATGTTTCTGACATCGCATCAGCAAGATTGCACGCAATTTCATCAAAAGCTTGATCAATTGCTGGATCTCCAGTATCACACCTCCCGTACAGTCGATTAGCCTTATTAATCCACGATTCTATTCGTGCAGCTAAAATCCTTCTTCGTTCAATTAATCCAGGGTGATCTAGGTGATAAAGCTTAATAGAGTCTTCAGCCCTCAGCTTTTTGATAGGATGACTTGAATATTTTGCACAAGGTTCTCCACTAGTAAGGAAATCCAAAAGTAAAGTATCTTGTAAGACACAAGGATCTAGCAAAGCGGGGCTTTCGTCATTCTCTTCACCTGGATCTTTTGCACGGGGAGTTTCTGGTAGAAGTGGAAACTTGTCACCCTTGCCTTCAGTTTCACCTGTTTCAGGATTTTTTCGTTGGCTGTTGCAAAAAGTACATGAGTATCGAAAGTTAGTATGCTCAAATGCTAACCACCAATACCCTTCATGTACTGGATTAGTATCAGCAACTCGGTTCTTAGGTCGAAAATGATCTACTGCATTATCAGACCGTTCCTGCTTGATCTCACAATACCAACATTTATCATTGGACAAATTAGCCAACGAATCTTTTAGTGCGCTCCATATAGCACTTTTTTGCTTGATAGTTTTCTTGCGAGAGTCTACTGATGTAATGACTTCAACGGTACGTTTAGCATCATTCGCCGTATCAGACCATCCTTCAGGTAATCTAAGCAGTCTGTTGTTGATGTAACGCATATATTTAATCTTGGTTCTGGCGTCTAGCAAGTGCCCGATCAATAAGCGTCTTAGCTCTTGCTTTCCTTTCAGAACGAGAAAGATTGGACATTTGTTGATTTACATCTTGGGCAGCATCATACTCATAACGTGCACGCAAATACTCCGTATAGATGGGGTCGCGGATTTCATAGCCAAAACCATATCCTTCTAACTTTTGGTTTACCTCCTCTAAATCTGATCTTTCTTCATCATTCAGTGGTTCTTCTTTAACCGTTAACTCTCGCTTCTTCTCAAGTAGCTCAAGCGTAGAACGATCAATCGCTGCGGGTAAGCCAAACATATCGCTCGTTACAATTGCCGCGTAGCCCATCCCGCGAGGATCAATTTCAGGTGGTGTGACGCTGATAGACAGGTCGTCCATATCTCTCTTCAAGATTTGGATTTGCTGCTTAAGTAGTTCAGCAATAGCCAGTGGATTATGGGTCGTTAGTACAACATGACAGCTTTCACGACTTGCTTGATCATTGCCGACAAACTTCTCAAGATATTGAAGGTAGTCGATACTCCATCGGGGGTTTAGATGGGTATCGGGTTCATCGAGTAGAAATAGGCTCTCTTCTTCTGCTGTAAAACGTAGCAGCCCTAATACTGTTAAAAGCTGCTGTTCACCCTCACTAAGTTCTCTAAAAGTGACAGAACCATCATTTTTTCGTAGTTTGACTCGAATTCTGACTTCTTCTATTAATTCAGAAACATAGGTGCTTTCCAAATCCCGAAAAAATTCCTTTGGAGTTTGTGATCCTATCAACCTTTGAAGCGCGCCTAAATCTTTGATATATAAATACAAAAACTCTAAACGCTTTTTGTTCCATAAAGAGACATCAACTTGACGATTTATACGAATTGGGGCGAGAGAAACATCGTATAAACGGGCAAGAAAATTACTGACAACTCCTCGCGCGTTCCAAAATCGGGGATCTCCATCTTTTGAGTTCCAGGGCGGCTGGCGTAGAACAAATAAGATTGAATCAATTCCACCATCTGGATCTAAGCCTAATTGATTATCTAAAAATTCACGCACCACATCATCTTGTTGATGAATGAAGGCTAGCAAGACAAATTGGCTATGTACTGGTAAGGCATAAAATAGACGCTTAAAGCCTGGATCTTTTGCATTTCGAAGATCCGGGTCATATCTGGTTAAATACTTCCGAAATACCTCCTGCAATCGATCGCTTTCACCTGAGTAGTAACCAAAAATATATTTAGGTAAGTACTCGTCTTGGTTCTTACGGAGTTGATTAAGAGTAATGCTTTCTCCTAAATCTTCATCTTGGATTTCAGATTCAATACCAGGAATTGAACCTTGGTTTATTATTTCTTGCGATTCATTGCTATCCTCTAGGGATACATAAATTTGGTATGGTTTCTTAGCCCGTTCTCGATCTGCATCGATATGGATCAAATTATTTCGGCAACGATACTTGATGCGATAAGGAAAGGAAGGTTTATTTTTGTCTTTGTTATCATTCTCACCCATGATCAGGTCACGGAAAATCGTCGCCAATGCTTCCAGAACATTAGATTTTCCAGTTCCATTCCAACCGATGACCACGGTAATCCATTCGCCTTGGTCAAAGTCGATGGTGACATCCTTTAAGTTTTTGTACTCACCAATCCAAAGCCAATGTAGACGCATGGTTAACTCCTATCTACTGGGCGAATACGTAACCAGTCCTCATCCCCACGCCGCTCCACTTCAATGCGGTCTTCCTTCTCCAAATCACGAAGCTCAAGATACAGCTTCTCGATCACCTCAGTTTCTGCACCGTCACTAACGCCACATTCCCGAAAAGCATCTTGAGCACTGAGCCAATCCTTTGCAGATTGAAGAACGTTGATTAGATCCACCACTTCTTTCCTCTTCGGCTTTTTCTTTGAAGTACTCGGTTTACGGGTTGGCTTAGGAGCAGCTAGGCGTTCCGCCCTGATCCGTTCTAGCAAAACGCTGGCAGGTTCGTCATTAAGGTCTTGTGTTACCAATTGGCCAGAGAAAGCTTTTTTGAGAATGCTATGTCGAAGCACATCGACTTTTTTGAGAGCTTCGCTGATCATTGCTTCAAAGGAATCTAAAACAGAAAATTTTTCTTCAAGCATTTGAACAATCTTGTCTTGTTCCTCAGGGCTAGGAAGGGGAATGACCAACAACTCAATATTAGGTACATTTAGATTTGGGCGACCACTTCCTGTACTGTATTCATAAAAATGATTTTGTGCCCTTTGAGACTTTAAGAAACAAAAGATAAACCAAGGATTTATATGGGTTGTCAACCTGTAATGAATT
>JBCCLV010000149.1:0-5316 GCA_039026695.1 Bacteroidota bacterium | reverse complement strand
TTTATTCGATTGATCGTGGATTTGGGTAAGCCTGTAAGCTCAACTATTTCTTCAATAGGATAATTTTTCCCTTTCATCGCTCTAGCCATTTCTTTTGACCGTTCCTTCTTACCCTTTTCGGTTCCTTTTTCTTCTACTGCCTGTTCGTATCTTCTACGCATTTCGTAGGCAGGAACGTATTTAGTACTTCTTTCCAGCTCTTCCAGTAACCCTATGTCTTTAAAACTCATGTAAGATTTCTCAGCAATGATCAGGTGATCTAATACAGGCACATTCATGATTCTGCTTACTTGTATGAGTTTATCAGTCAGGTCTTTGTCTGCATCACTGGGTTTGAGTTCTCCACTTGGGTGATTGTGTACCAGGATGATTTTGACCGCTCGCTTTTGTAATGGGATGCTAAAGACTTCCATCGGCTCGGCGAACGTCTTGTTGATCGTACCCATACTCACCAGTTCGATATTCAGGATTTTATGAGCGTTGTTCAAACTGATAGTCCAAAAGTGTTCTCTGTCTCGATCTACTTTGTTTTCTCGCATCAGGATTTTTTGCATGATTGGATAGATGTCGTCTGAGCTCTTAATTTTGATCTTACTGGATGCTGTCAATTTGATATTCATGTCTGGTGATTTGGTAAAGCTAAGTGGATATAAGCCCTTATCCTATCGGGTGATATTGATCAATGTCGGCTTGTAAATCTTCCATCTGGTTCACTAAATAACCTTCTGTACTACTCACATATCTATGCCCGGCCATGTATTGCACTTGCCTTAGGTTATACTGTTTCAGCCAGTGAGTAATCACAGAGGTGCGAACCTGTTTGAAGTTGACAAAGTGTTTGCCCTGTGATTTGATTTCATTCGTTAAGCCCTTCCAGATTTGTAACGAGTCATTGGCTTTCTGTTGTCCTGCGCTTGGCACTGGTAAAAAGAGCCTTTTGGTTTCTATTTCCTGATATTTGAGCAGGTCGCTTCTGGTGGTGCACTGGTATTCCATTAGCTCGATGATTTGATTGGATTTCAGACTAAAGTCCGTTCATTGCTCTTTCTGCTGCCAACTATGAAGATTTTACCCTCTTTGAGTTTCAGATCATTTACTGTTAGCCTTTCCACTTCCGGAGTGGTGATCCCCTGATTAATTAGAAGACTTAGTACTGCTTTATTTCTGGCTTTACTTAATCGGTATTTCTGGAACCAGTTCCGGTTGGATCGCTCGTCATTTTCGTTCGGAACTTCATAATCATTGTAAAGACTTTCCAGCTGCTGTCTATCGAGTATTTGATAAAGTTTCTTGGTTTTACTGCCTCTGATCTTCAGGTGTTGGATGGGATTATCTGTTCGTTGGTTCTGGTCGATCTGCCAGTTAAAAAACTGCTTGATCACATTCAAACGGATGTTTCTGGTCTTGTTCTCCTGCCCTCTGTTTTGAAGATGGTTCAGGTAGCCTAGCACTTCCTTTGCAGTTGCATTTTCGATTTCTGTCCTATCAGTATCCAACCACCCCAAAAAGTCCAGTATGTAACTGTTGTAATGCTTAACCGTGCTTTTAGTTTTCCCTTGCTTCTGTAAATATTCTTTAAAGCTGCTCAGCGGTGAGCCACCGCAGGCTATTATTTTTTCTTCTCTCATACAAGATGCGTATAGATTTGGGTTGACTCTAAGCTGCTATGTCCTAAAAATCTTTGGATTTTCTGTAGTTCCATCCCGTTTGCCAGTAGATGGGTAGCTATCGAGTGCCTGAGCGTGTGAAGCCCTAATTCCTTTTGTTGTAGTTCAAGACTTTCTGTGGAGAGTTGAAGCATTTTTAACCGAGCATACAGGCTACTGCCTTTCATGGGATTGCCTACCCTACCAATAAAGAGCGAGCCGCTCCGGCTATCACTTACCAACTGTGGACGGTAATCATACACCCACTCTTGTAGCATCTTTTGATGCATTTTTATTAAACGGAACGAAGCGTTCTTTATAGTTCTTCCCCTTCCGCACATGCAGGATTCTCCTATCAAAATTGATGTCATCTATGCTCAGGTGTACCCCTTCATTTCTTCTCAGCCCACAGCCATAGAACACGGTTAGCATTGCCCTGTCTCTTGATCCTAATGCTTCCAGTAAATGATTGGCTGCCGTACCACGGCCTGTGGCTTTGTAGAGTTGCTTGATTTCTTCTTCTGTTAGAACTGTTATGTCTCGATGTTCAAGTTTTAACTGTCTCAGGTTGACAGGTGGCACGCCTTGTGTTCCCTTGTGGATCAGGAACTCGTAAAACTTCTCTAAGGATTGGATATGCTTGTTCAAGTAGTTGTTGGACAGGCCACCGCCACACCTTAGGTTACTTCTGCTGCTGATGTGGTTAAAATAGCTTTTGTAGTGTTTGGGCTGTAAGTCTGTGATCTGATTGATTTTGTTAGCTTCTAAAAAGTATAGGAACTCTCTAATGATCGCTGGCATGTGGTCGGTGCTTTCTTTGCAGTAGCCCAAAATGTCCAGCCATTCCCGATAAGCTTTTTCCAGATACTCGTAAGAAGGGTTTTTGAGTACTAGCTTTTTCACTTGCTTATCTCTCTTTTATAATTTGCGAGCCGACACCTTTTTCTTACTGGTTTTCAGTGCTTTAGGTGGCGGGTGGTGATTTCTATTCGGTCTTCTTCAGGGATCAGTTCGCCTACTTTCTCTTGTAAATGGGTTTTGCCTGTTCCGCTGCTGCCTAAACTCACAATATGCAAAGGCTGTGGTCGCTTTCTACTTGTGAAGATTAGGAACATGATCAGACGGTTTACTTCTTCTCCTACTACCCCACTTTGGCCGATCAACTCATTGGTATTTTCTAGTAGGCTAGTTGATTTCAAAAAAGCTTCTGCTGCTTTTCTCTTGTCATTGGATAGTCTTGGTGGCTCGTAAGGCTTAGGCTGGTTTTCCTTTATCTAGTGCATTCGGTATTCCTCTAACTGTCCGGTCAGTTCTGCCAAGCTTGCGGCTATTACACTTGTGCCGATCTCTAGCCGCTCAGCGGCTTTTCTTATGAGCTTCTCTACTTGAGTGTCATTTAAAGGTCCAGGTTGTGTCGAATCGGTGGTAAGCTCGTCCCTTTTAGTTCTATCTTCAACGTGCTACGCATCCTGTCCAGACCTTCCAGCTTGATTCCGCCAAGCACAGTCAGCTTTAGCAATTCATTTTCGTAAATCAGGGACTCTGGGTTGCCCACGTGAAGTTTTGATTCGCTCATAAAAAAGTTTTTACTGATATATCTATCATAATAGTAGCAGATATATCAGAATCAAACAAGATATATGTGATTTGATTATGATATTTATATCACCTATTATTGAGCTTTAGTGTTTATTTAGATCATTTTCACTACGTATATGACACTTGGAGAGCATATTACTTCCATCAGGAAAAGAAAAACTTATCGCAAAGTCAACTTGGTAAACTGGCCAGTACTTCCGGGGATTTGATCGGTCGTTATGAGAGAGACGAAGTAAAACCTTCCATCGAAGTGGTGATTAAAATAGCGGATGCACTCGGTGTCTCTATTGATTACATGGTAGGTAAGACAGATCTCGAGATTGATCAGTCAACGCTTAGCAGATTGGCCGAGATTTCTAAACTCCCTGAAGAAGGCAAAAAACAAATCTTCATGGTCGTAGATGCACTACTCAGAGATTTTAAAACTAAACAGGCCTATGCTTCTTGATTCAGCCACCAGTTACAAACTGGCGGTAGCTAAGGGGCAACACAATATAAAAAAGCGTAGATGCAATCTACGCTTAGACTTCCTTTTTACAAACTACGCCTAGTTAGGGCCTATAAAACTAAACGGTCTCAGCGTGACGCTAAGACCAGTGTGAGACATATCTTCTCCGTAATTGACGCCTTCATCGCTAAAAGAAAAATCCAGTCCATTATGTAGGCACAAGTCACGCCAACTCTCAACCCCTCACTGGAAGACTTGCGCTAGGGGATGGATAAAAATACACAAAACCGTATACTGGAAGTGTCTAAGTTTGAAGAGGCTGACCGGGAACATATCTTCTTCGTAATTGATGCATTTATCGAGGCTATTGGATTATACCTTCTCTCTTCAACCTAGACAATAATTTTGTGCTCTCAGGATGCTTTATAAAACATTCCTTATGAAACCCCCGATCAGAAAAAAAATAGTGTGAATCTTTCTCATCAGTAGTGAAATTTGGAAACCCTACAACAGAATCGTTTGTATTAATTACTTTTCCACAGATAGGGCATCTACTCTTATTTCTTATAATTATAGCCACTTAAAATTTAGTTTTAATAATCAGTTGTTGACGTGTCAAAACTTGAATCTTTTCCTCTATATATAGTTGTTCTTTGACCATCGTGAAAAATAAATTGTTTTGACTGATCTAGTGCATCCAGTGCCTCTCTATCACCGACACTAGGAGTATTTAGTTCCCCAGATCGGACTGGTGGGTGGGTATGACCAAAAAGTATATCAGTATTACTAGGCAACTCAATACCATGCCTACCACCACTTACAAGATGTCGCGTCCCATCAGTCAATTGTATGATTGCATGCTCTGCGCCAGTAGCACGAGTTTCATAAACTGCTCTTTGAACCAATTCATCAATCTTAGCACCATGAGGAATCTTTTCAACAAACTCTGCTGGACGAATATCTAAACCTCTTATTGGAGAATTAATTGTAATACCAGATTCCTTAGGTAAGGAAAGATTAGGACGGATTTTGATCTTAAATATTTTACCAAAAGACTGGCTAGGAACCACAAACTCCGCTGCTGTTCCATAAACTTGACCTAATCCATAGGCAATTCGATCTGGTTCACCACTTGATAAATCATCTTTAGTTTTTGCTAAACCTTCTTGAATTCCCCTTACTACTTGTCTTCCTGTACCCTGTGGATCATTGTATATAGCTTTTAATATATCTCGTGGGTCAACTATGTTTTCCTTTTGAAGGTAAGTATTGGTTACTGTATTTGATTGACTTAATGGTGCATTTGGATCATCTCCCGCAGCACCTGCAACAAACTTTTCTGCTAAGTTCAATAAATAGTCAGCCTCTAGCCCATCTATATCTACAGCTAAGATTGGACTATTACTAGCGAACTGATATGGTGTATAAAAAGGGTATTCAGTCATTAACGGATCCACGCTCAAGAACTTCGCTATCTGCGGATTGTAGATTCTAAAGCCATAGTCATAATGGGTTTGTGATCCCCATTCTCCATTACTATCCTTCTCCTTACCGTTGAAGCCATATCTGTAGCTTGAAGCGGACAATGTACGCCCGGGCATTTGCATACCGAAGGGGTACTTG
>JBCCLV010000148.1:0-5331 GCA_039026695.1 Bacteroidota bacterium | reverse complement strand
CCTGTGGTGGTGTCTTTCTCGGCATACTGTCCCTGATAGCCATGCCTGTACTGCTCCTGCTGTGTTTGATCGGGGTTGTTCCATACTTTCGCTATTGCGCCAAAGGGAGTGTAGTTAGTATAAAAATTTTGCTCAACTACTTTTTCTTCTAAGCTCTCCCTAAAAAATAAAGACGCATTTTCTATGACCTCCCACTCATACTCATATGTAAGTTTTAAACAGCCCATTTGATACTGTATGGTATCTTCAAAATATCTTTACAAGCATAAAGAAGACCATCATCATGATGATAATGATTACAGTCCACTTGCTTGGATTCTTCAGTTCAAAACTCATCCATAAGAGCCTGATCTTGATCAGTTCTTCTCTATCTTCTTTCATATTGTTAAAAAGGCTCTCACCGCTTTATTTTCATTTCAAGGTTACAGTATCCCAAAACCAATAATTAGGACGTGAACTAGGCAAGGTATTTTCCCTTGCGATACTTTCACAGGACACTATGTAGTCGGTCTCTAAAAGTTCATTTGAAGCTAGTGAAGCCATATTTTCTAGAAAGGACAAAATCAAAATATCATCAGCAACCCGATCAATGAAGCTTGGATCTGATGCTGGACTGTGCGGATTCATTGATTGGGATGATGTGCCACGCAGCTATAATCTATCTCCGTTGATTTCATTTGCCGATGCACGGCAGGCTTGTACGCTTTCTGCTCTGGCATCTCGCATCCTATTTCACTCTGCTAGCCTTCGAGCTCGTCTCGCGGATGATGTCCTTTCGGATATGGTGAACCGTCCTAGCGAGCCACCGCACCCCTGGGCTGTGTGCCAGTGAGAGGGTGGGTTTGTCCTGGATGAATAAAAGCAAATCGGGTTGGGCGATGCTAAACGAACTACAAAAAAACGATAGTGGTGATGCCACTTCCCCTGCCGCAGTGTCAACGAGGCTAGAACATTTCAATAACCAACTATCACGACCAGAGGCTTTTTTCCAGCTCTATTTAAGGTAGGCGGATTTGCTTTTTTCATTCCATGGATGCGTTAGCACCTGAACGTCTTGTGCTATCAGCCCATCACGCCATTTAATCTATCCAATCTTTGTTAGTTGATGCTCTTGGCATGGCGACCAGAGAGAGACAACTGCACCCTTCGATTTCTTGGGGTTCCTATACTACCTTCCTTTTTCTTGAAACCCTAGAAATATCGTCTTTGGCTGCAAAGGGGAAGAATAAAAGTCATGAATTTGTAATGCTAAGGGATATGATCATGTTATTTGTCTATTGTTCTTAAAAACTGAAAGTATAAAATAGACGGAAATTGATTTTGAAAGTTGTCTACAAGTGCTTTTAGATCTGACAGCTTCATTACATGAGCCACCGCTTGAATAATAGGCATGAGTGCTACAATAATTTTAGGACAGATCTTTTCGCATTAGAATTCGCTTTCCTTGGCTATTTTCGAAATATGTCAGAAGATGCCTCATTGCACTTAAAGTGCCTGAATTGTGGGAGTGCAGTAGAAAATTCCTTTTGTCAGAAATGTGGCCAGCGAGTACGAGACAATACCGATCGGTCGCTGGGAAGACTGCTTGGCGAATTTCTGGGTAACATTTTCTTTCTTGACAATCGCTTTTTTATCAGTCTTTGGTATCTGATTCGGTTTCCGGGCAGAATGACGGTGGAGTTTCTACAAGGCAAGCGAAAGAAGTTCATCTCACCCGTTACGCTCTTTCTTTTTTTTAATCTGATTTACTTTTTCCTAAGCCCGCTTTCGGATTATTCACTTTCATTTTACGATCAAATGTACTATCAGCCGTACAGTGCTTGGTTTCAAGAGACGGTGAGAACCAAACTAGACGTCTTGGGTCTAACAGAGCAGCAGTATGATCCTATTTATCAGAGAATGAGCGACAGTGTGTCAAAATCAATTATGATTATCAATATACCGATGATCGCAGGTTTTGTGTTCTTGATGTCTTTCAAAAGAAGAGAATTCTATTTTGATAGTCTCATTTACTCTTTTCATTTCTTTACTCTATTCATGCTAAGCTGGATCTCGTTGGATTGCGTGGGGAAGTTGTTGACCTTGCTGTCCACAGAAGAAGACTCGATCCTTGCCACTATAACTTTCAATTTCTTCACTTTTATTGGGCCTGCTATTTATGGGATGATCAGTATGCATAAGTTCCTGGGAATCCGGTGGTATTGGTTTATTCCCGCAGGACTAGGAACGCTGGCAGGTGTGCTTCTTTCTAACTTCATCTATCGCTTTGTCATTTTCTTACTTACTATCTGGTTGACTTAAGGTATAAGACCGCAATTAAGGGTTGGATCAGCTTCGTCTTGATTTTTAGGCCGTCAGCAGACTTCTTGCCTTGAGTGATCCCTGACTAATCATGCACTATTTAAACATAAATTCGCTCTAAAACTTTCTTAAATATGGATTACCAGGGAATATTGGATGAGATAAAAGCCAAAGTAAATTGTAGCCAGCTCGAGGGAAAAGTTGCTTCTTATATCCCTGAATTAGCTAAGGTGGACCCTGAGAAGTTTGGAATGCACCTCTGCAATGTGATGGAAGAGGAATTTTGTTTCGGTGATTTTGAAGAACGATTTTCCATCCAGAGTATTACCAAAGTGCTTACTCTCTCCATGGCGCTACTCTACGAAGATGAAAAGTTATGGCGCAGGGTAGGAGTAGAGCCATCCGGAGATCCGTTTAATTCACTGGTGCAGCTTGAATATGAGCATGGAATACCCCGGAATCCGCTCATCAATTCTGGTGCTTTGGTGGTATGTGATGTTCTGGTGAGTCATTTGGAAGATCCCAAGAAAGAATATCTTGGGTTCGTGCAACAGATTACCGGAAATACATCCATTGATTACGACAGCAACGTGGCAGAGTCAGAAAAAGCGACAGGTTTTCATAACAGGGCGATGATCAATTTAATGAAAGCATATGGGAACATAGAAAATGATGTTGAGGAAGTTTTGGATTTTTATTTCTATACCTGCGCCATCGCAATGTCCTGTAGGGAGTTGGCACACACTTTCTTGCTATTTGCAAAGCATGGAAATCTATCGGGTTCTGATCACAGCCTGCTGAGCGTCAAGCGCACGAAACGCATCAATGCAATAATGCAGACTTGCGGGTTTTACGACGAAGCTGGCGAATTTTCCTTTCGCGTAGGATTGCCGGGAAAGAGTGGTGTTGGGGGTGGAATTGTGGCTATATATCCAAATATGTATAGCGTAGCTACATGGAGCCCCAAGCTTAATCAAAAAGGTAACTCGACTGCCGGCATGGAAGCCCTGGAACAACTTACTAATATGACTGGCTCCAGCATCTTTTGATCAATCACAGTTACATTAACCCTTCGGTACCAAATAAATTTTTTGATTCATTACCTCCACGATATCATCCATATTCTTTTTCAGAAGCTGGTAGTCTTCCGGTTGATATACCGCACTCTTTAACTCGTAAGTCCCGCTGATGAAAAGTGAGCTTCCGCTATTCAAGCATTTGTATTGTATCAGTACTAGACCATTATCCACATTGACGCTTTCAGGGATTTTTGTCGCCTCATAGCCATCGGGGATTTCTAAATTAACATAATGTTCGTTTCGATAAGGATAGATGAAGTCTACAGGATAAGACCTCTTTTCCAATTTTAATGGATTTTTATTCATGGGAAAATTGAGAAATGGGCTGAGTACAAGGTAATCTCCGAGCTGCTCAATATCAGTTTCGGCCTTATATGCCAACCTATACTGATTTGATTTTCCTGATTCAGTCTCTACATAAATAGAGTCTACTCGATCAAACTTTTGTACGAGACTTTCCTCTATTTTTTGAATATCGTCACCTAGGATTTGCCTTTTTTTGAAGGCTTTGAAAGAGGTAGACTTCTCTTCAATCTTTACGCTTGTTGTAAGTGAAGATGGGTCAACTTTCATGTTAATAAGCTTTTTTTCAATGGATGGGAAACTATATTCTACGCTAAACCATTGGTCCTCTTTGCTTTTGTTGACTAAGAGACCTAACTCATTGATGCAGGAAGGTGGTACCAAGTTATATGCAAGCAGGGGCTGTGTACCGTCCAAAATTCCATGATTTGGAGCATAGGCTACTACGTAGTTGGTCGCACGACCAAAGGGATATGCAAATTTTACTTTTCCATTATCTCGTGTGCTCAAAATCATAGGGTCACAGGGTATATCTGCAGCACGAAGCAGAGCCACAAGGAATAAATTAATGTCTGCTGCGCTACCTGTCTTTTTTTTCAGCAGTTCCTTAGGGCTTTGGGAGCTGTACTTTCCTCGATACCTATTCCACTGAAATCCATTTTTAACATAGTTTACGAGTAGCTCCACCTTTTCGTCCATACTTCGACCTGTAGTATCCAGATCTTCCTTTAAAATGGTCTTTGCGAAAGGGTTACATTTCTTCAGGAAACGACCAAAATTAATGTCATCTAAAAGTTCCTTTCGCTGCTCGGCCCATGTTGTTATACGGTTTTCGGTTCGGCCATCGGGATAGAGTATTTTTGATAGCTGAAAATCAACTTTTTTGATGTAGTCGTTCTTACTGGTGATCAGCGATTCGTCTTTGAATGCTTCAATTTCTCGAAGACCAAAAGTGGTAGTGTAGCGCTTGTAGTCAACGCCGAAATCATAGTACATCCTAGACTCTAACTTAGATTCCATAATGTCAAGACTATCAACTCCTTGCACCAGGTGGACGTACTCATAAAAGGGTACCATCGAAACTTCAAATTCGCTGTAGTAAGTAGGAAGATCACTTTGAAAATCCCAGTCACTCAAATAGAAGATAAATGGAGAAGTCAATTCATAAGAATACTCCACGATACTCTCGACTTGTACATCGGGAAAAACAAACTTTTTAGCACGGAAATATTTGTTCCACTTTTCGTCAAAAACAGATTTTGGATTTACAACTTTCCTTTGAATAGACCCATTTACGATATTGTAGGTATACGCTCTGAGTTCGTTGATTTTTTCGCCTACCTCCTTATCCTGTTTTCTATATAGAATAGTGATTTCCGCGGCGGATCGTCCTGCTTCATTCAAAATCTTGATGCGCTTGTGTCTGGTAAATCTGATTTCAAAGCCTTGCTCCGTTCGAAGAAACTCGGAAGCTCCTACGTCAAAAAGTACGATTGCGTCAGCAGAGGAATCGAATGCACATTGCTCGATTGCGATCTCCTCGTTCGAAATTTCACCAAAATTCCGCTTGTCAGTCAATTGTGCGAAAGCTGCCGATGGTAGGAGTGCTACCAAGAAAAATAGCAGTAAGTGGTGGTTCATCCTGTTT
>JBCCLV010000147.1:0-5373 GCA_039026695.1 Bacteroidota bacterium | reverse complement strand
TCGACGCGTCGTAGGTGATCGGGTCGTGGAGCTTCGAGCCGGGCGTGTGCGCCGCGTCGCGCCCGACGCCGATCTCGACTGCCTTGAACTCTGCATCTGCTAGTGCGTCATATTCATCCTTTGCGTAATAGATATTCAGGTTGTGCTCCTCCTTCACATTTTCCATGGCTTCCGGATCGTATGCTTTCACTTTAGCACCTTCTTCTAAAAGTGCTTTTATGTTTTCAAGTGCAGGAGCTTCACGAATGTCGTCTGTGTAAGGCTTAAAGGCCAATCCCCAGATAGCTATGGTTTTTCCCTTTAAATCACCTCCAAAATAGCTTTTAAGGGGAGCAATCATCTTCTGCTTTTGTCCTGTATTAATGTCCATGACGGATTTTAGGATTTTAAAGTCATAGTCAACCTCACCAGCTGATTTCGCAAGGGCCTGTACATCTTTAGGAAAGCAACTTCCACCGTATCCTATTCCAGCAAATAGGAATCGCTTTCCTATTCTTGCATCGGTACCAATACCTTTTCTTACTTTATCTACATCCGCACCTAACAGCTCGCACATATTTGCGATTTCATTCATAAAGGTGATCTTGGTGGCTAAAAAAGAATTTGCTGCATACTTAGTGAGTTCTGCAGACCGAACATCCATGAAGATTACGGGATTGCCTTGTCGAACGTAAGGTGCGTACAATTGCTCCATCAACTTGATCGACCTTTCGGATTCTGCTCCCACTACTACGCGATCAGGTTTCATGAAATCCTCTACCGCTACCCCCTCGCGAAGAAATTCGGGATTAGAGACTACCTCAAAATCGACTTTCGCATTTTCTTTCACCTTTGCTGTCACTTTCTCAGCGGTCCCAACTGGTACCGTACTTTTATCCACGATCACGGTAAAATCTTCTAAAAGTGGTCCGAGATCTTCTGCAACTTTCAATACGTACTTTAAGTCCGCTGAACCATCCTCTCCCGGAGGAGTAGGCAGCGCAAGAAAGATGATTTTTGCACCCTTTATACCTTCTTCTAAGCTGGTGGTAAAGTCTAGTCTACCTTGTCTCACATTGCGTTCGAAGAGTACCTCCAGGCCTGGTTCATAAATGGTAATCTGCTTGTTTCTGAGCTTATTGACTTTTTTTTCATCAATATCTATACAGGTGACATGGTTACCAGTCTCAGCAAAACAAGTTCCTGAAACGAGTCCTACATAACCTGTACCTACTACGGCGATTTTCATGTTTAGGTCTTTAATTTTTATTAGTGCGCGTAAAAGTAGCCGATAAGCTTTTTATAAGGTCGGTGGCTGGCTGGATTTTGGACAAACAAGATGTGTAGATTTACGTATTGAAAGATAATTTGAGAGGAAGAGATTATGGAATCTGTAATAATTGAGCAAGGAGCGGCTGAAATTTCAGAAAATCGAAATATGATAGCCCAGATGGTGAAAGATTTCTGTGAAAAAGAAATTGAGCCTTTTAAGATGGCATGGGATGAATCCCAAGATTTTCCTATCGACGTATTCCGCAAAATGGGCGACCTAGGTTTAATGGGAGTACTGGTTCCTCAAGCCTACGGAGGGGCTGGATTTGGTTACCATGAGTATGTGACCGCCATATTAGAACTTGCTAAAGTTGATGGCTCAATAGGGCTGTCCATGGCTGCACATAATTCGCTTTGCACTGGTCACATTTTGCAGCATGGAAATGAAAGTCAAAAGAGTGCCTACCTACCTCGCCTTGCTACAGGGGAGTGGCTTGGGGCCTGGGGATTGACAGAACCTAATACAGGATCGGACGCTGGCAATATGAGGACAATTGCAAGAAAGGAGGGATCTGAGTATGTGCTTAATGGAGCCAAAAATTTTATCACACATGGAAACTCCGGCGATGTAGCCGTGGTGATTGCCAGGACCGGGGAGCCCAATACCTCAAGAAATGCCAGCGCATTTATTGTTGATCGAGGCACTCGTGGTTTCAAGCAAGGCAGAAAAGAAGATAAACTCGGTATGCGCTGTTCTGAGACGAGTGAGATGATCTTTGAGGATTGCCGAATTCCTGAAGAAAATTTGATTGGGGAAATCGGAGATGGATTTGTACAAGCACTTAAAGTACTGGATGGCGGACGAATCTCTATTGCAGCTCTCAGCTGCGGCATAGCACAAGGTGCTCTAGAAGCTTCTATCGCGTATTCAAAAGAGAGGGAGCAATTCGGAAAGTCGATAGCCGATTTTCAAGGGGTTTCTTTTAAGCTTGCTGAAATGGCTACCAAGATTGAGGCGGCAAGACTTCTTACAGATCAAGCTGCGGAGATGAAGAATAGCGGCATAGACGTAAATAAACAGTCAGCTATGGCAAAGCTCTATGCTTCAGAGATCGCTACAGAGGTAGCCAACCAAGCGGTACAGATTTTTGGAGGTTATGGATACATAAAGGATTACCCTGTCGAAAAGTATTACCGTGATGCCAAACTTTGTACAATTGGAGAGGGCACCTCAGAGATTCAAAAAGTTGTAATATCCAGGGCAATACTTGCTTAGTTTTTTGATTCGCGAAAATCGTTGCTTACTTTTGCGCTCCCGAAAAAATAAAATATGTTAATAATCAACGTAAAAGAAAACGAGTCAATCGACAGGGCACTCAAGCGCTTCAAAAAGAAGTTTGAAAAGACGGGTGTACTTAGAGAGCTAAGATCCCGAACGCATTACACCAAACCTTCTGTGCAAAGGAGAGACGAGATCATCAAAGCTCGCTACATCCAGCACATCCGCGACGAAGAAAATAATTAAGCGGTTCCGCTTCCTTCTGCTTCTTAAATTCTGTATGTTAGTGTAAGTCTCATAGGAGTCTTGCACTATTCATGTCAGAACCTTTCCTAAAATACCTTTCATCAGAAAGACGGTATAGCTTACATACTGTCCAGGCTTATCGAAAGGATCTACAACAACTTTCCCAGTACCTTTCTACTACCTACGAAATTCATGATCTTGCGGAAGCAGATCATTCCCAGCTACGAGGGTGGATTGTGTCCTTAACGGAGCAGGGGCTAACGGGAAGATCAATCAATCGAAAAATCGCCACGCTCAAATCGCTCTATAAATTCCTTCAGGCGAGAGAGTACATAAAGGGAAATCCCGCTCAAGAGCTAAAATCCTTAAAGAGAGAAAAACTACTTCCTCATTTCATAAAGGAGAAAGAAGTAGTTGATTTATTAGATCATGTAAGCTTTCCTTCTGATTTTTCAGGTCTAAGGGATCAGGTTTTGCTTGAGCTATTTTATGCTACAGGATGTAGGCTTTCTGAGATCATAGGTCTTCGTGAAACAGATGTTAATTTTTACGAAAAAACGATCAAGGTGCTGGGAAAAAGGAATAAAGAACGAATCCTGCCTGTAAGCGGATCGTTAATATCTCTTATAGATCAATACCAAACACTTAAAGCTGAGCAGGGAATGAAAAATCAAAAATTGCTGGTAACAGATCGTGACCGTGAGTTATATTCGATGTTTGTTTACAGGAAGGTCAAGGAGTACTTAGCGATGGTATCGACCGTAAGCAAAAGGAGCCCTCACGTTTTGAGACACACTTTTGCCACCCACTTGCTCAATAAAGGAGCTGACTTGAACGCTGTAAAGGAGCTTTTAGGGCATTCGAGTTTGGCAGCTACGCAGGTGTATACCCATAATTCAATTGATAAGCTGAAGGCAGCCTTTGATCAGGCACATCCTAAGGCTTAATGTTTAACCTTTTAAAAACGTGCTAGAACATGAAGTTGCAAATGCATTCAATCCATTTTGACGCTGATATCAAGCTTTTAAATTTCATCCAGAAAAAGGTAGATAAGCTTGAGACCTACTATGATAGAATCATTGACGGTGAGGTTTTCCTAAAAGTAGAAAACGACGATACGCGTGAGAATAAAGTTGTAGAGATCAAGCTAAATGGTCCAAAAAATCAATTTTTTAGTAAAGAAAGATCCAGGTCTTTCGAGGCGGGTACGGATGCGGCAGTAGAGGGCTTACGAAGACAATTGAAAAAGCATAAGGAAAAAGCTTTGACACATTAGTCTTAGGTTTTTAAAGAACAAGTTTATCAGTAAAGCCCCGACGGGGCTTTTTTCTTTTGAGAGAGTGAGGTTTAGTTCTGTAAGGGAAATTGCTTATTGCTTCTTCTTTTTATGATTTGCCCAAATCCTATCATCATAGGAGGATAAAGCATGTAGATAAAGCCCGCAACAATGATATTGGCCGGTCCATGACCGAAAGGATGGAGAAAAGCAATGACTGTAGAGAGAAAAGGGGGTAATCCCATCAGTAGATTTAACCAAATGCTTACCCGTGTGGCAAAAGCTTCATATTCGTTGAGTTCTAGTTCTACTCTCTTTGAGTGTGCATGCCGATAGAGCCATGCGGTAGTAATGAAAATCAAAGTAACCCCTACGCCGTAAGTTGTCATCAATAGGGTCATATTATCGCTGGTCATAAGTTCACCAAACTGTGCCGTATAGTTTACTTCTTGGCCGAAAATGAGCCCCGAATAGAGCTCAACCAAAAGTCGTGTGAGAAACTTTAATGGGTAGACATAAATCAGGACCAGAAAAACAAGAAATGTATTGATTACTACGACACCTACATTTTGCAGCCCATACCGGAGAAAGAAAATATAGTGTTGATACCAGATTACCACAATTAGAACAATGCAGATAAAAGATGGGATAATATCCTCCACAGACCTTCGGAGTTCCTCAAAGGTTTCAGGCACCGAGGTTGAAAGTACCACTAGTGTAAATGCCACTGCAAATACTGCATCGCTAAATGTCTCAATTCTCGTTTGATTGAGACCTCTGTACCGGAACTGCGGATTGAGACCTACGAGTTGGTTTTTGATCTTTCTCATCTCACTTGGCCTAGTCCTGGAGCCTTTATCTTTCTTTTGATCATGAAGCCTAAAATAGTGAAAAGCTAATTTCTACACTGATACTATCAAATCGGATCATGTATTTCATCAGCTGTTTTTAGAGTTGATTAATACTATTTACAAGGCACCTTATTATTTAGATGTGTGTTCCATCACGAAAAAGTCATATTGTTGTAATTTGCCTTTGATACTGCAAAAAGATGATTTACTACACTATTTACACCAGCATCCCCACAGGAGATAGTTCGAAAGAAGTAATTGATCAAATTACAGATGAATCAATAGCCTGGAATAGCAAGCACGGTATCACCGGTATCCTGCTTTGCCTTGAGAAAAGATATTTTCAGTTCCTGGAAGGGGAAGAAAAGGATGTTACTGAAGTATTCGAGATGATACGAAAAGACCCTCGTCATACGGATATTTCGATTCGCATAAAAGGCTTTGCAAAGGATCGTGTTTTTTCTGAGTGG
>JBCCLV010000146.1:0-5558 GCA_039026695.1 Bacteroidota bacterium | reverse complement strand
TATTTGGATACTCATGGTTGGGTTCTGTACGTAAGGGGCGATTACAAGCAGTCTAGAAAGTTTCTCGAGAAAGCCGTCTCCTTGGACGATGATGGCACGGTGATTGAACATTATGGTGATGTTTTATTTCAACTGGGGGAAGTAGATTTGGCCTTGATTCAATGGGAAAAAGCTTTAAAGCAGGGAGATACATCGGAGTATCTTGAAAAGAAAATTGCCGATCGTAAATTATATGAGTAAGCGTCTTTTTTTTGCAATCGCAATTGCAGTGACCCTGAGTGCTTGCAACAAGAAAATAGGTGCCGTTTTTTCTCGTAAGGATAAGCTTGAGATAATTAATCCTGATTTCAAGTACTTGACCTCAAAAGCTAAATTCAAATTTGATGACAAAGGGAAAAGAGTGTCAGCAAATGCCAATTTCAGGATCAGTAAAGACAGTGTTATTTGGATTTCTATCTCAACGTTTGGTTTTGAGGGTGCAAGAGTTCTCATTGATACCAGTCTCGTCAGGGTCTTAGACCGCCTCAATAAAAAGTATTACGAGTATTCTTTCGAGGAACTGTCTGAGCAGTACAATTTTGATTTTAGCTTCAAAATGGTGCAATCAGTGCTTTTAGGTAATCTAATAGCTCCATATAGTAATGAAAAGTATAAGAAGACCGATGAATATTATTCATACCACTATCTTAAAGGGGCATATGATTTTCAAAATTTCATAGGAAATAGAAGTATGAAGCTGGAAAAAGTGAAGGTGCAGAGCCTTGCTTCCAGCAATTCTATTTCAGTAAAATACAGCGATTTTATCAGGGTTAAAGATCAGATTTTCCCTAATGAGATAGCGGCACAGATAGACTATGCATCTGACAAGCCCAACACAAAAATCAACATTTCCTACAGTAAAATGGAAATTGAAAGCATACCTCTACGTTTTCCATATTCAGTTTCTGGTAAGTATGAGCGCAAGTAGACTTCTGCTGCCTGTAGTTTTTGTCTTTTTTACTTTTTCGCACCCTGTGCTTGCTCAAAAATCCAAAAGCCAGCTGGAAAGAGAAAAGCAGGAAAATCTAAAAAAGATTGCAGAGGCTCAAAAAATCTTATCAGAGACCAGCTCTCAGAAAAAGGTTACGCTAGGACAGCTTCGTGCGTTGAATCAGCAAATAAATGCACGTGAGTCGTTAATCGCTGCTCTAGGTGCGGAAGTGACGCTGCTTGACGGTGAGATTGATGATTTGACAGCAGTGGCTCTAGCATTGCAAAACGACCTTAAAGTCCTAAAGAAAGAATATGCTGAGCAGATCTACGCCACCTACAAAGCAAATCAGGGAAAGAGCAAACTCATGTTTATTTTCTCGGCTAAAAGTTTCAATCAGCTATTTAAGCGACTAAAATATCTAGATCAGTATGCAGATGCCCGAAGGGTGCAGGCCCAGCAAATCGAGGCAGTCACCGCAGAACTAAATGAGCAGAGAAGCAAAGTAGTTACCAAAAGGGCAGAGCAGCAGACGCTCCTCAACCAACAACTTAAAGAAAGCCGTAAGCTTTCAAACGCAAAAAGAAAGCAATCAGACTTGGTTGCTCAACTTACCAGAAAGGAAAGGCAGCTTAAAAAGGAGCTTGCAGAGAGAAGGGCAGCAGACAGAAGACTCAACAGCCTTATTGCCAATATTATCACAGAGGAAGAGCGCAAGGATTCGAATGCCTCTACCGCAGAAATGGCAAGCACTGCTGAATTGACCAGGCTATTTGAGTCTAGGAAAAACCGTCTGACCTGGCCGGTAGCATCCGGTTTTATATCTTCAAAGTTTGGAAAGCAGCCTCATCCAATATTGAAGCGCATAACGATCATTAATGATGGTGTGGATATTCAAACGCAGGAGAACGCCACTGTAAAAGCCGTCTTTGATGGAGAGGTAACACGAATTGCGACCATTCCTGGTAAAAACAACATTGTGATCATCAGGCATGGCGACTATATGACGGTATATGCAAGATTAAATACAGTCAATGTAAAGAGCGGCCAGCTGGTAAAGGCGAGTGATGTGATCGGAGAGGTCCATACAAATAGAGAAGGGGTGAGTGAGCTGGAATTCCAGGTCTATAAAGGCACTACCAAACTCAATCCCGAAAATTGGTTGGCTTTGAAATAGCCAAACCCAACTAAAAAAGATACATTCTCGTTACTTTTACAAAGAAAATTTACAGAGATGCACACTTCATTGTTATTTGCTATGCCGGGATGGACTGAGATGTTGATTATTGCGCTCTTCATCATCATTTTTTTTGGAGCTAAAAAGATTCCTGAAATTGCCAGGGGCATGGGTAAAGGAATCAGAGAATTTAAGGATGCCACCAAAGAGATCAAGGATGAAATAAATGAAAGCGCTAAAGGCGAAACAAAGTCTTAGTCTTGCGTTTCCTCGCTCATGAGAAAAATGGGCGTTTATATACTCCACCACTTTTTAGGATTTGGGTTACCCCGATTTCCTCTTTGTCGTAGACTACTTCAAACCTTCAAAGCGGTACAGCAAATGCCAATAAAGCACCCTCTTTCAGAACCATCAGGTAAACCCTTGTTTTGGGCCGAGCCGGTAAAAGAGCAAGCGTTAAGCTTGAGGAGCATTTTCCAGTTTTTTTTCTGTACGACCTTTTCAGTTCTGTTTCTAACTACCAGTTTCCTTAAAGCACAAGAAATCAAAGTACAAGTGCCTGGAGAAGAATGGATTCCTGACAATACTTATGAAGAAATTGCTGACCGGATTCAATGCATTGAAAATGAAGTTCCGCTGGTATTCAATGAGCGAGTAAAAGCATTCGTAGATTATTTTGCGATCAAGAATCGTGATTACACACGTGGCATCATTCAGAAAAAAGAACTGTATTTTCCTATTTTTTCTGAGGTCTTGGCAAGATACGAGATGCCAGATGAACTCAAATTTTTGGCCATAGTGGAATCTGGATTACGGCCAAATGCTATTTCAAGAGCCAACGCCGTAGGGTTATGGCAATTTATTTCCTCTACTGGAAAACTGTACGGCCTCACCGGAAACTGGTATGTAGATGAACGTATGGACCCATATGAAGCTACGGATGCTGCAGCGCGACACCTACGGGATTTGTATCGGATGTTTGACAGCTGGGAGCTTGCTTTAGCCGCATATAACTGCGGCCCAGGTAATGTGAGGAGAGCTATTCGCCGAAGTGGATATAAAAAGGAATTCTGGGAGATATACCGCTATTTACCACGTGAAACACGCTCTTATGTTCCTCAGTTTGTTGCCATCACCTACCTATTCAATCATCTTGAGGATCATGGTTTTGTAGACGTGCCTGAGTACTTCTACCCAGAATTGGATACGATTTTAGTCAGTCAGTATTTTCATCTGGAGACCTTTTGCAATCAAGTAGATCTGTGTCTAGATGACATGTTGCTTTGGAATCCCCAAATTAAAAGAGGCGCCATTCCTGACGGTACCAAAGACTTTTCTTTGCGAATACCGGTAGATAAGAAGGACTCGATCGTAGCAAATCGAAAGATGCTATATGATACCGCTTCCAAGGTCGGAAAAGCGCAGCTCGCTTACTTGGCCCGAAACACACCAGGAAGTACTTATGGCAGAAACCGAATCTACTATAAGGTCCGCAGTGGAGACGTACTAGGAAAAATTGCCCGGCAGTATGGTGTGAGAGTCTCGGACATTAAAAAGTGGAACCGCTTGAATAGCAATATGATACGAATTGGACAGACGCTCAGCATCTGGGTGCTTCCTACCTATAGTTCAAAGACCAAGAGCTTATATGCCGTCAATAAGAGAAGTGGAACAAAGTCAAGTAGTGCACCTGTTACAAGTTCAGGAACCATTTACAAAGTGCGGTCGGGAGATTCCCTCTGGAGTATTAGTAGAAGCAACAACACGACAATCGAGAAGCTTAAGCGAGCGAATAAGCTATCCTCCAGCAAAATTAAACCTGGGCAATCACTGGTAATACCTGAGTAATGTATTCGCTTTTTTGAGTAATAGAAAGGTATAATTTTTGCTATCCTGCATTTAAATTTTTGTCATTCATGAGGCTTTTTTCAGCGTTGATAATTGTATTGGGTTTTTCTAGCTGTTCTAGCAATGGCGGAAGGGGTAAAGCATCCGGCCTGCTTCCTAAGGCTAGGGGAGAGGCAGACGAGATCATTCTTATCGTAGACTCCATCCAGTGGGTTGATAGTGAAGTAGGCATTGAATTGAAAAAGACCTTCAACTCTCCAATGCTTGGACTTCCGCAGGATGAACCACTTTTTAATACCAGCAAAGTCAGTCCCAGAAAGCTGAATTCAGTCCTTAAATCTGCTAAGAACCTGGTTTTTGTGATGACTTTGGATAGCAAGACCGCAGACAGTAGGACATTGCAAAAGTTCTTTACCAACCAGTCTCTCAATCAAATTAAGCGTGATACATCCATATTTATGCGCCAGCAGAAGGATCTTTTTGCGCGAGGGCAAACCGCACTGTTTCTTTTTTCAAGTTCAGAGGCGCAGCTAGCGCAAAAGATCAATTACAACAGATCGCAAATCCAGAGCATTTTTGAGGCTTCAGCCAGGAAATCTATACAGGAGAAGCTTTTCAACAGTACAAAGAAAAGTCTGGAAGAACGGATAAGAGAAGAACACCAAGTAGGATTGACAATACCCTATGGGTGGGAAAAGGCCCGTGATCTAAAGAATTTTTTCTGGTTGCGGCTCATCAACGCAGAAACTGAGCAATCGATTTTTGTGTACTACCAACCCTACACCGACCAGAGTATCTTCAATAAGATTGACTTATTCAGAGACAAGATCACACAAAGGTTTCTTTACGATGGTGAAAACAAGGATATTTACATTGAGCGGCAACCACAGATTCCGGTCTTTACAGAGCGGGTTTCTTTCAATGGAAACTTTGCAGTAGAGTCACGAGGGCTGTGGAGGATTAGCGATCTATCAAGAGGCGGACCTTTTGTCAGCTACACCATTGTAGATGAGGCATCTCAGTTGATTTATTATGTTGAGGGCTACGTAGACTCTCCGGGTACGCGGAAAAAGAACTTCGTGCGAGAGCTGGAAACAATTCTTGCTACGTTCAAAACGAAGAGTGATCTAGAGGAGGCGGTAGCAAAGTAGTGCATCCACATGGAGGTTTTTAAGCTAGAAATAAAGAAGGAAGACCTGTTTCTAGCTCTTCCTTTTCTAAGTCGGGGAGGCAGGATTCGAACGTGCACGGCCAGTGCTGCGACTGGTCGCAGGTTTTTAAGCTAGAACAAAAAAAGGAAGACCTATTTCTAGCTCTTCCTTTTCCAAGTTGGGGCGGCAGGATTCGAACGTGCACGGCCAGTGCTGCGACCGGTCGCGGGTTTTTAAGCTAGAACAAAAAAAGGAAGACCTGTTTCTAGATCTTCCTTTTCCAAGTCGGGGTGGCAGGATTCGAGCGTGCACGGCCAGTGCTGCGACCGGTCGCAGGTTTTTAAGGAAGAAATAAAAAAGGAAGACCTGTTTCTAGATCTTCCTTTTCCAAGTCGGGGTGGCAGGATTCGAG
>JBCCLV010000145.1:0-5662 GCA_039026695.1 Bacteroidota bacterium | reverse complement strand
ATTAAAATCACCGTCAGTAGCCAGGATTACACGGTTGTTTCCCCCTTCGATAAATTGCTCCCTGGCAATATTGTAAGCGAGCTGTATCCCAGCTCCGCCCGCAGTAGAACCACCAGCCTGTAGCTGGTCAAGTGCTTCCATGATTTTATCCTTATCCTCACCACTGGTAGGCGGAAGTACCAATCCAGCTGCTCCCGCGTAGACCGCAATGGCTACTTTATCCTGAGGTCTAAGCTCATTGGTCAGTAATTTGAAAGCAGACTTCAGCAGGGGTAACTTATTTGATGCGTTCATAGAGCCAGAGACATCTATCAGGAATACAATATTAGAGGCTGGTAAATTCCTGGTTTCAATTCTCCTTCCCTGTAGTCCCACTTGCACTACCAGGTGATCTTCATTCCAAGGAGCGCTAGTTACCTCTGTATTAATTGAAAATGGATCTTTACCTTTTGGGTTTTCGTACTCATAGTTGAAGTAGTTGATCATTTCCTCAATCCGGATGGCATCCTTTGGTGGTAATTGTCCACCGTGAATGTATCTTCTCATATTGCTATAGGAGGCAGCATCCACGTCGATCGAGAAAGTGGATAGCGGTTTGTCAAGTACTTTTCGAAATCCATTTTCTTGTATGGTGGCGTATTCCTCTGTATTGAAATTTGGCACCTCTTCCCTAGGCGTAAGGTACAGTGGACTAGGTGCAGCCCCTGAGCTTGCAAAATCCTTTGCCAGTATCCGATGTGCACACTTTTCTGCCCTAGCGTATCCTGTTACCACTACTTCCTGCAATTCATCCTCCAAAGCGTACTGCATAGTAATATCGAGGATTTTTCGACCCTTTACCTCCACTTCCTGGGTCTGGTATCCAATATAGGAGAAAACCAAAATTGACTTTTGGCTCGGAACCTTGATAGAATAAAATCCATTCTGATCCGAAGTGGCGCCAATAGAACTTCCTTTTACCGTGACTGTAACTCCCGGCAAAGTGGACCCGGAATTTTCGTAAATTGTTCCGTTCACATATTGTCCCATACCGTATAAAGCGCAGGTCATTCCAAGAAAAATAAATAGCTGTCTCATGTCTTTTTATTATTTGATTTGAACTTGAGATGCGGAGACATTTATTATTCCATAATTTTTTTGAATTTTTCTGAGCAAGCAGAGAAACATAGGGCAAACCGACGAAGAAATCCTTCAGCAATACCGAAAGTCAGGAAAGCAGTTACTCCTAGGCCACCTTTTCAATGACTACATCCATTTGGTGTACGGACTTTGCCTGAAGTACCTGAAGAATGCCGAAAAAAGCCAGGATGCAGTAATGGATATTTATGAGCATATCAGCAAAAAACTGCTAGAAACAGAGGTTCAGCATTTCAAAAGCTGGTTGTATATGGTGAGTAAGAATCACTGCTTGATGGCACTTCGTACATCAAAGCCAGAAATGACTACCGAGATATTTATGGAATCTGTACAGCAAGTGCATCTCAAAGAAGAAAAAATAGAACTGGAACAAGACCTTGTAGCGTTGGAGCAATGTATTGACAAACTGAAGGAGGAACAAAAAGGCTGCGTCCAGAAGTTTTTTCTACAGAAAAAGAGCTATCAACTAATTACAGAGGAGACCGGAATTGCTATGAAGAAAGTAAAAAGTCACATACAAAACGGGAAAAGAAACCTCAAAATTTGCTTGGAACAAAAGAATGTCGAAAGGTAAGGACCATAGCAAGCAATTTGGAAAATACTTAAGGGGTGAGCTTTCACCGCAGGAAACCCATGCATTTGAGCGCGAACTACTTGATGATGAATTTTCTCAAGATGCACTTGAGGGATTTGAAGACCATGGACCTGAATTGATAGAAGATGTCTCTAAGCTAAAAGCACAGGTACTGAATAATAGGTCTACCTCACTGGTATGGTGGCGGATTGCTGCTGTGTTTGCCATTCTAGTTGTATCATCTCTTTTGGTCTTCTTTTTTTCCGATCAGTGGGAAGAAACAAGTTCACTCGCTTCCCACGAGGATGAGTTCTTACAGCAGGTAGACTCAGCCGCGAATGCAGGTCCAAAAAAATCTGGTAGCATCAGAGAGGAGCTTGCAGAGAACGAGATAGAATTGCACGCAAACGAACAGAAAGAAAACGAATTCAATAGCGCTAAAACTGCTCAAAGTTCTCGGGAAATAGCTGAAGACCATTTCGCAATTTCCAAAAAAAATCCTGAAACTGAGTTGGCCACCAATACTGTCCTGGGTAGATCAAATCAAATGAGTACCGAACCCGCGGCTTCACCTCCAGAGGAGGATTTATCGAATCTCTCCAAAATTGCATCATCAGGTGATCGTGAGCTGCTTGCTGAAGTGCCAGAACCAGTAATCACCGAAAACAAGGTAAATACCAGAGCTCGCAAAGAAGATTTTATCAATACTTCTAGGAAAGAAAAAGCAGTAAAAAGACAAACTCAAATCAGCGCTATCCCGACTGAAACACAGATCGATAAGCCCATTATTCTACCAAGCAATACACTCGATCAAAATCGAGGGATTGTAGGCAGAGTGACCGACGAGCAGGGGTACCCGCTACCTGGGCTTAATGTCCTCGTGAAAGGGAAAAATATTGGGACCACTACAGATACTGCCGGCCGATTTTACTTGGGAGATATTGCAGCGAAATCACTGCTATTTTCTTACGTTGGCTTCACCAATCAGGAGGTTGAAATAGTCAGTCAAGATACCTTGAATATCACGATGACTGCCGATGATATGGCACTTCAGGAGGTAGTGGTTACCGGATATGGAAATGCGACTGAAGAAGCCTTGCCGTTCATGGGAGCTAAACCCCAAATCGGATTTTCAGCATACCGAAAGTATCTGCGAGAGCAGGTGCGATACCCGCCACAAGCGCTTGAAAACGAAGTATCCGGTACCGTTGTTCTCTCGGTTCAAATCACAAGCACAGGCGAAGTTGGTACTATTACAGTAAAAAAGAGCCTGGGATACGGCTGTGATCTAGAGGCAATTAGACTTATTAAAGAAGGACCGGCATGGGTCTCTGCAAGAAGGGGAGATTTAGAAGTAGACGATGAGGTTCAGGTTAAAGTGAGATTCAAGCAATGAAGCTCGTACACCTCTGAAGACTAAAAAGTTAATCGCCATCTGAAAGCCCATCGCCAGCTTAAATCAAAGTTCTGAATGCCCGCTTGCTCCAGTATGCGAATGAGCTCGCTGCGTTTAAAGCCTCTTGCCACGGAGACTGCCGCGTCATTTCTCACCATTGTAGATCGAGAAAAAACGTATGTGAGTGCTTTTATACTCCAATAGGCAACTGGGTGCCTATGGAGGTCATTAATAATGACGCCTATATTGGCTTGCGATTTTAGTGTCTTAAATATCTTTATCAGCTGCTCGTCTGTAAAGTGGTGCAGGAAAAGGCAGCAATGCACAATGTCAAATTTCATTTGCTGAAATTCCTGGCTAAAAATATTTAGCGGTTGATAGCTAATCTCCTGATGAGATTTTGTGTTTTCCTTGGCATATGCAATGATATTTGGGTTAGCATCTACCCCGAGACAGCTAAGTTTTATTCTAGCGCGTCTACACCATTTGGCGATCTGTAACATGATGTCACCGCCACCACAGCCAAGATCGGCTAGTGTCAACTGTTGCTGCCCCTTTGCAATACGCTTAAAAGCCGAGATGCTGATCTGGTTTCCTCCCAGAGTTTTGTTAATGGTATTCAGTTCTTTAAGTGTTTGATCCACAACAGGTCCGGAAATTTCCAGATCATCCATAATTTCAATCTCCGTGGACCTTTCCTTAAGCATGGACATGTGTTTTCAGAAGTGCGCTTTCCAGCGTAAGTCCAGGCCCAAAGGCAAAACTCAATAAGTGTTTATCATGATCAGCAGTTGTGAGTTGGTCAAAAATGTGTTTGATGACAAACAGAATCGTAGGAGAGGACATGTTGCCATAAGACTGCAATATCTCCCTTGCTGGCGCATCTTGCTCCTTGCTGATGCCAAGCTTTTCCTCTACCACCTCAAGTATGCGCTTCCCGCCGGGATGAATTGCAAAAAAGTCAATCTCATCCACTGTTAATGATACCTTCTTTAAGAGTTTGCTAGTAAGATCACCGATCCCTTCTTTAATTACATGTGGCACTTTACTGCTCAAGCGCATCTCAAATCCCTGATCACCTATGTACCAGCCCATTTCCTGCTTCCCGGCAAGCGCTAGATCACTGTAAAAATGACTAAGCTCCAGAGATCTTTTTCCTCTGTCGCCTGTCAAGATCACTGCAGCTGCACCATCACCAAAAATTGCATTTGCCAGCAAGTTTTCATCATCGGTTTTTTCCTGCAAATGGATGCTGCATAGCTCTACGCATACTACCAAGACTCGTGCTTTGGAGTTGGCGCTGATGATGTTTTTTGCCGCTTTTAGAGCATTAAAGGCCGCATAGCACCCCATAAAGTTTATGGCAGTCCGTTCGATATGTGTATGGAGGCTCAATTCTTCAATGAGCTGAATGTCCAAACCTGGAGCATACATACCCGTACAACTCACAGTAATCAAGTGGGTAATATTCTCTTTCTCCACCGAGGAATTTTCCACTGCCTTAGTTACAGCTACTCTAGCCAACTGAATGGCCTCATCTTGAAACAAGCACATGCGGTCTTTGGAAGAGGGAAACGACGTTCCGCCAAAAAATTCATCGCCTTCAAAATCGGGACGGAAATCTTGAAGCACAGAATATCGCTGCTTTATACCACTGGCTCGATACAAGACCCGAAGTTTCCGAACTTCCTCTTCATTTAAGGGAAGTCTATTGCTCATATACTCCGCAATCTGCGCTTGCTGCGTAGCAAATGAAGGTAGAGCAGTCCCTATAGATTGAATGTAAGCCAATTTAATTTTCCCTTGGACATCAATATTAAAGGAATTTGTCAAGTCCCACTGTACACGCCTCACTTTTAGCCTTTTAAGGACTTGGCGGATCAACAAATTGGGCTCTTCTAAGCGGTATTTTAAGAAGTGGAATTTTTAGATTTTAAATTTTTTTTAGGGGTTTTTTGAAAGGAGATACACTAAAGACCATTATCAACAGTAAATCAACTAATAAAATGAAAAAATCACTCAGATCACTTTTACTCGCCTTTGGTTTAATTGTAGCACTATCAATCGTCTCCTGCTCTGAAGACGAAACGGAGGAAGTTAATGTAGCAGCCTCCCTGGTCGGTACCTGGACAGGAGGTTCCATTTCCATTGATGCAATTACCGTAGATGGAGAAAGCTTGTCCGACTACCTTGAGGCACTAAAGCAAACCCTGGTAGACGATTTCAATTACACTGCGGAAGAGGCGGAACTTTTCACAGCAGACCTGGAAACATTATTCGAAGAGGATTTCGAAACAGATGATACAGGAACGCTTACCTTCAAGTCCGACGGGACTTACGAAGGATCAGACGCTAGCGGAACAGAGACTGGAACTTGGGAGCTCTCTTCTGACGAAAAAGTTCTTACGCTAGACAAAGGCACTGACCTTGAAACAGTGATAGCAGTCGTTTCTGTTACCGATTCTCAGTTTACAGGAACTATCTCATCAACTGAGTTTATAGAACTAGACGAAGAAAGCCTTGATGGCGAATTTGAAATTCAAGCAACTATTACT
>JBCCLV010000144.1:0-5671 GCA_039026695.1 Bacteroidota bacterium | reverse complement strand
CAAAATCAGTGGCTCGGTGAGTAACAAATTTTCCGATCTCCTGAAAGGATCCTGAATCCAGTAAGATTTCTATACGTTTTCGAGCTGTCAGCTTACCTTTTTCGTGCTGCGCTGCTATTCGCTTCTCTCCACCTCCTTGCAAAGCCTCTTGATTTAAAGCATCAAGTCTTTCAATCTTTTGAGCCGTGGTAGGAATGTTGGTAGCTGTCTTAGGCTTGGTGTTGCTCATTTTGTTTGTCTCAATTCAAATATAAGCGGATACCTGCTCATAAAAGATAAGAACAACCTATGGTAAACCAGATATTTGTTACGGGTAGTGCCAAATGCGACAATTTCTATATAATTTAGGCTTTAATTAATATTTACTTGCTTAGTTGAATCCTGAATCAGCAAAGGTCCGTCTTCGTAAATATTGTGTAAGGTCGCTTCTTTCACTTCTGGTATTCCTCTCTCCTATACTTTCTTGGGCGCAGCAACCGCAGGTGTACAATCAATTCTTTATGAACCCCTACATCTACAATCCTGCGTATGCGGGAGTAGAGGGTCACGCTACATTTTTCGCTACATACAGGGACCAGTGGACCAACATAGAGTCTGCACCTCAGCTTAGCGATTTTAGCTTCCACGTTCCTCTGAAAGGTGGACTTGCGCTCGGAGGCGCTGTTTTTAATATCAGACAGGGGCTACTCAATACTTCTGCAGCCAAGTTTACCGGAGCCTACCTTATCAATATTGATCGTACACATTTCCTCCGGGTGGGAATGTCGCTGGGCTATGGATTCAATTTTGTGAACTTAAACGAACTGGCAGATGCAGCGGGTGATCCTGCGATTGCAGGGTTTTTGGATCAGTCCTCGTTCCTCTTAGGCGATTTTGGAGCTACATACCACTTCGGTCATTTTAATGTCGGTTTTGCCATACCAAACCTATTCTCCTACAACCCCATAAATCAAACAGAGTCAATCTCGCCCGACTTTTCACCTACAGATAATCTGCTACTCAAGATGAATTATCGCGGACACATTAGTGATGAATTTGCTTTTGAGCCGCACCTTATTTATCGGTACAGTACAGTGATACCTCATCAATACGAGGCAGTATTGATCGCACATCTATATCATGTGGTATGGGTGGGGGCTTCCTACAGACAAGATCAGAATATTGTTGCTTTAGCAGGAATGAAGATCAAGGAAAAAATAGGTGTTGGTTTCTCCTATGAATTAGGAAATGCCAGCATTGCCTCCCAGTTGGGACCTACCCTTGAAGTGACACTAGGGTATCATTTAGGTACCAAGAAAGAACACGCGGAACATGTTTCTAGCTTTATCAAAAGCCACAGACTATCAGCCGAGGAGCGAGCTAAGAAAGCAGAGCTTGAACGCCAAAAGCGATTAGCCGCACTCCAAGAGAGCAGGCCGGAAGAAGAGGAAGTAAAAGACGAGGATCAATTGGGAATCATAGGATCAAGTTCGTCGATTGCTAATCCCTCAGTGGAAACGGAAACACCCACTGAGGTAGCAGATACCTGGGATCACCAGGAAGACCATCCGGAGTTAACAAGGATTAATCAATTTGGAGAAGAGGAACGCGGAATCCGCCTTGAAAAGCCATCTGTGGGACAAGAGGATAAAAACGTAGTAATTAGTTGGGTTCCTACTGAGGAAGCGAGCGATTTGATAGTTGCTGATGATGGACACCTCGAAAGAACACTTCCCGATGGCACACAGGAAGTAGGTATCAAGTACGAAAAAGTAAATCCTGCTGACGGCTCTGTGGAACATATCATCAAGTGGGACAGGGCAATTAATGAATCTCAAGCTGAAGTAATCAAAGAAAATCCAACACTGACTTTGGAACAGCAAGATCAGGTGGCCAAAAGTGACCCGGTGCTTACCAAGGATTTCCGCACCAATGAAGAGTTGGCAAAGTCAGAGGACCATGTGGTGGTAAAGCGAGGAAATCACATCTTGGAACTACCTACCGGCAATTTTGTGATTGGTGGAGCCTTTTCGGAATTCCAGCATGCGGAAGACTACAGCGATGAGCTCTTTCAAAGAGGATTTCAGGATACCATCGTGGGCTACTCCTCCGCAAGGGGCTATTATTATGTGGTTGTATTTCAGTCATCAAACATTCAGCAGGCAAGATCCAGAAGGGATACTTACAGGGAAAATTCTCAACTATCTAGCGCATGGGTTTTACAAGTAACAGAATGATGAAAAAGCTGGGCTTGTGTTTTTTGGGTATGCTTCCTCTCCTACTAATGGCGCAACAACCCTTTATCAATGGATTTAACCCAAGCAAGGCAGAAGTGGGTTCTGAGGTTGAAATATCAGGGTTTAATCTAGCTGGTGCGCCAAAGGTCTTTTTCAGTGGAGTGGAAGCCAATGTCCTATCTAGCAGTGCCAACTTGATTCGCGTAGAAGTTCCATTTGGCGCTCAAAATGGGCCAATCTTTGTGCTAAACAACCAGGATATTGCGCAATCCAACGAAAACTTTTTTATCAGTTTCGGTGGCACGGAGTTGAACGCTTTTGATGCTGAATTTGCCGTAAATACGACTGAGTTTGCAGCCGCAGATATTTGTATGTGCGACCTGAATGGGGATAGTAAAAATGACATAGTAATTGTGCATAATCGTGCCACAGATCCTTCAGCTGCCGAGATTACCATTTTTTTAAATAACGTGGGAGACAATGATACTGATGCTTTCGTAGTGGGTGCAGATTTTCAAATTAGCCAATCAATCAATATTGACCAGCACAACGATGGATTCATAGGAGTTACCTGTAATGATTTTGACAATGATGGAATAAAAGACCTTGCCTTTACTTCTAATTTTGGCACAGATGCTAACGATGTATTCGTTTTAAACAACCCTGGCACAGGCATTTTCCCTACAAACGGTGACGGTGAAGTAGTGCCTGCAGTGGCAGAACAACTACCACGGACACCAGCCGGTGATCAAAGACAACCTTCCGCTATCGTTTCAGCAGATTTTGATAAAGACGGACGAATTGACTTGGCTGTGGGAAATTCATCAGATCAGGTATTTCACATATTTAGGAACATTGGAACACCTGGAAGTATTGATTTTATTTCAACACCAGTCACAATTCCCACCGATGAAACCACAGGACTACTTTATGCAGCAGACCTTAATAACGATGGTACCCAAGATGTTATCACCTTGCCGTTCCGAGAAAGCAGCTCAGGTATCAGTCTATACAGAAATCTAAGTGTACCAGGCAGCTTCAATTTTGTCTTTGACCAGCGCGTAAGTAATGGTGGAGAGACCAGCGACGTGGAAGTAGGTGATCTTGACAATGATGGCGATCTTGAAATTGTGGTAGTGAGCAACTTGCGAGGAAGGGTCTCCTATTTTGAAAACCAATCAGGAAATTCGCTCTTTTTTGGCGGATCTAACAATCTGACAACCGCTGCTGCCAATCCCAATGGTGTAAGCCTCGCTGACATGAATGGAGACGGAAGCCTTGACATCACTGTGGCCAATGCAGTGGCAGGCGGGATCTATCTGTTTCCAAACACCACTTCTGGAGCGATATCCTTCGGCACTGAGGAGATAAGAGATACAGAGAATACTGGAGGGCTCACTGGAGATCCCACACCTACCCGTAGCACCCGAAATATTGTCTCCGGAGACCTGAACGGTGATGGAAAACCTGACCTTGCCTATACACGAAGTACAAATCTTGATGAAAAGGGCTTTCTGGGCATTCTGCTAAATAGAAATTGTATCATACCCACTATCTCTCCGGGTGAGTTTGAATACTGTCTAAATAGCCCTTTTAGCGTAGAAACCTTTAGTGCTGTGAATGCGACTTATCTATGGGAGATCGTTTCAGGAACTGGAACCATTGCAGCCAATGGCCAGCCTGAAGCCGAGATAACCATAACTGCTGGAGCCACGGCCGAAATACGTGTGACTGTAACGCAAGATGGATGTAGTGAATCAGAATCGCTATCACTTGAGGTTGCCGGCGGCAGTCCAGTCGGAACCCCTACCATCAACGTTTCTTCGACTGGCACAATTTGCACGGGCGATGTAGTAGTTCTTTCCAGTTCGCTTACAAGCGATAATTATCTTTGGGAGTTGCCGGATGGTACTGAGACCAACCAAACCATCATACAATTAGACCCGGTCACCGTTGCTGATGCAGGAACCTACACGCTGAGAATTCAGGATACGGACGGATGTATCAGCCAAGAAGCTATCCAGACCCTTGAAGTAAGTAGCGCCCCGTCTTTAAGCATCGCTGCAAATGGCTTGCTAAATTTTTGTGATGAATTAACACTTCGGGTACCAGATTTCTCCACGGATGGTATTTCTTACCAATGGAAAGAGAGTGGAGCCAATGTAGATGAAAATTCAGCTGAACTTACGGTTACACAATCTGGAACATATACGGTACAGACCACAAATACCGACAATTGTTCCATCGAATCTGAGGAAGTGACGGTCAACCGAATAGACTTGCCGGTTTCTATTATCGATGGTCCTAGAGAAACCTGTGCCGATGTGCTCACTTTCTTTTCAGCAGCTTCCTCTGGAGAAACAGGCTTTTCCCTTGCTTACGAATGGCTGCTTGATGGCGTAATGTACAGTAACGCACGAGATACTGCCTTTCAATTGGATGCTGGCACCTACCAAATCACTTTGAACACAAACTACCTTGCCTCCGAAGTATTTCCGGGCCCAAGCCAAGATGTGTGCCAAGGTAGTACTACTATCAGTCTTACAGTATCCAACCCTCCCAATATAGCTTTCAACATCAGCGACCTTGCACCCAAATGCCAAGGAGATGCGCTTCCTGTGAGTATCACAAGTCCGGCGAACAATACCATCACTGCGTATACCTGGACAGTGAATGCTGGAAACGAAGTGGTTTCTAGCTCTAGTGAAGCTTCAATTGATGTGACTACCCCAGCGGGTGTTGATACCGTAATGGTCATTCTTTCCGCTACCACAGACATTGGCTGTCAAGTTACCGATACCGTACGGGTACGTAACTTTCAGTCAGATATTGATATTACGTCTCCTGACTTTAACAGCATTGTGGAATCAGATTCTGCAACACTTGAAGAAGCAATCTTTATCAATTTGGCCTCTGTAGGAAATCTAAGCAATATCAACTGGGAACCAGGTGACCTAATTGATGATCCCACAAGCAATGAGATCCAGTATTTTCCAAGAGCCCCAAGAAGTATTGTCAGGCTCGCAGGCATCGATGCTGACGGCTGCAATGTGTTTACAGAAGTGGTGATTAACCTGGATAACCTGAGACCCAAAAGAACATTTTCACCCAATGATGACGGAACCAATGATTGCTGGGAAATCCTGAATATCAGTGAGCTTGGGCAAGGCTGTGAAGTCTATATTTTCGATTCTCGAGGCAGAAATGAAACGCCCGTTATCAAAGATTTTCCTAATAGCAACTGTGTTTGGGATGGTACTTCGTCTGGAAAACCGGTTCCTGAAGGTATCTATTATTATGTTTTAAAATGCGAACAGGAGGAATTCTCCAAATCTGGTAGCATTTTACTTGCCCGTTAGTCTTTGACGAACTGGTCTTTGGCAGTGTTAATTTTGCATTCATCTAAATGAATCCTTTAAAAAGTACTATTTATTATTAGTATAGTTCATACGCCT
>JBCCLV010000143.1:0-5872 GCA_039026695.1 Bacteroidota bacterium | reverse complement strand
CTCAAACTCCGGTTCGTCATCGCTACTCAGCAATACCGTGAGAACTATTGTGATGGACGAATCTGGTAAAGTATGGATTGGTACATTTTTGGGAATCAATGTTCTTGATATTGAAAATCAACAAATAGAAAAAATTGTGCCTGCAAGGAGTCAGAAGAGCCTAAACCACTCATCTGTGTTTGACCTAATGATCGACAGGCAACAAAACCTCTGGGTTGGAACTTATTTCGGAGGAGCTAACTATGCCAACATTGAAAGTACTTTGATCACTTATCATCAATTTGCCTCTGAAAAAAAAGAAGGTATTGGTCCGATTATAGGACGCATGATCGAAGACGCTGATGAAAACCTATGGATTGCCACCGAAAGCGATGGTCTGCTTCTTCAGGCAGACAACAGCATCACTTACGGCGAGCCAAAAAATTTCGACATCTCGAAGTTTAAAAATGTAAGAGCATTAGCTTTTGAAGAAGAAGATTATACTATTTATGCGGGCACTCACTATAGTGGTCTAATCGAAATTGATCTCAAAACCGGAGAAGTACAACAATTTGATGGAGCAACCAATACCGCTAATCCAAAGGTGGTAAATCACATTCTACAAGTAAAAGATGAGCTCTGGTTGGGAACTCGAAATGGTATATACGTCTTTGACAAAATTGAAAAGAAGTTTCACCAGTCTTTTGACAAACAGAGGCCAGATCTAAAGATAAATGAGAGCATTTACTCCATACATTTGAATGGTTCCGAACTCTGGATTGGTACGGAATCAAGCGGCATTATTCAATACCATCTGCAAACCGGTAAGCTAAAGAGGTACACAGTAGAAAATGCAGCAATCTCCTCAAACTCCATATACAGTATCTTCCAAGATAGTCAAGACAATTTATGGTTTGGGAGTCAAGGCGGTGGGCTTTTTAAACTGATAAAGGAAAAGGGAAAGTTTAAGGAGTATGGAAAAGATAAGAACGGGCTGCCGAGCGACTTTATCGAAGGCATAATTGAATCCGAAAATGGCAACTTATGGATTGCCACAAGCTCAGGCCTTTCATTGATGGAGGTAGCAGCCGAGACATTCACCAATTACTCACGTGGCAATGGCTTTCCGTATGCAGAACTCAATCAAGGAGGGCTTTATCTTTCTCGTTCCGGAAGGTTATTTATTGGAAGTCTTGAAGGCCTCATTTCAGTAGATGAAAAGCAGATTTTGAGTAAGTTGACTCCTTCAAACTTGATATTATCTTCACTTTTCGTAAACGATCAAAAAGTAAATGCAAACGAAACCGGAGGTATTATCACTCAAGATATTTCAGCGACCACCAATTTGATTTTACAACCTAAACATACATCATTCAGCATAGAATTTGCCTCATGCAACTTCAAAAGTACATTCAATCATTACCGATATAAGCTTGAGGGCTTTGATGAGGATTGGATTGCAAATAGAAATAGTCCAAGCGCAACTTACACCAGCCTACCTTCCGGCTCTTATGAGTTTATTGTTCAAACACTGGATCCAATCTATAAGGAACCCTTGGCCGAAAGACGTCTATCGATTCGAAAAGTCCCTCCTATCTATGCAACATGGTATGCCAGTCTTTTTTATTTGTTTCTTTTCTTGGGTGTGGTTTATCTCATGATAAATGTAAGTACCACGTCCATCAAACTTCGGGTCGAGCAAAAAGAAAAAGCGAATATTCAGGATTTAAACCTAAAGAAGATCCAATTCTTCACCAATATTTCACATGAGTTCATGACTCCCATAACCCTGATTATTGGATCCATTGAAAGTCTTTTTAAAACAAAAGAGCTGTCCAGAAACATTAGCATGAAACTTAAAACGACTTACGAAAGTGCATTGAGGTTGCAGCATCTTTCCTCAGAACTAATGGACTTTCGAAAACTGGAGCAAGGCTATCTAAAATTCAGTTTTACGAAAAACGAAATTGGCCAATACCTAAATGGTATACTCACAAATTTCAAAGAAGGAGCTACGCAACGATCTATACAATTAAGCTCTGACCTACCAGATGCAGAAGTACAATTATGGTTTGACAAGGACCAAATGAGCAAAGTCTTCTTTAACCTGATATCCAATGCCTTTAAGTTTGTTTCCGAAAACAAAGGAATTATTACAATAAGTGTAAAAGATCTACCAGACGCCGTTGAAATTTATGTAGAGGATAATGGAACAGGAATTCCGAAAGAAGCGCAGGAAAATATATTCGATCGGTTTTATCAGGCACAAAAACCAAGAGGCGATAAGCAAAGTGGAAGTGGCTTGGGTCTAGCAATATCTGAGGGGATTGTGACTGCTCATGAGGGCACACTTTCGATACATAAATCAGACAAAAATGGCTCAATATTTAAGGTCAAGCTTCTGAAAGGCATAAAACACTTAGCTTCAGAATTTCTCGACAAAAATGACCAATCGGAATCTTCACTAACCAAACCCTCTGCACTGGTAAAACTCACAGAAGTCGATTTTAAGGAAGGAACAACTGAAGATCAAATTGCTCCTCAGGACAGAGAATTCAGAAATCATTTGGCCACTTTAATGATTGTTGAAGATAATCAAAAAGTGTCTTCTATGCTGGATGAGCTTTTTCATGAAGATTACAATGTACTTCTTGCCGAAGATGGGCAAATAGGTATAGAAATGGCTACAAAGAAGCAACCAGACATCATTATTACCGACCTGATGATGCCAAATGTGAGTGGAAGTGAGCTTTGTGCGAGTTTAAAGAGCAATCCACTAACGTCGCACATTCCCATCATCATGCTCACTGCTAAATCATCGATGAATGACAAACTAGAAGGACTAAATCTTGGGGCAGACGACTACCTTACCAAGCCCTTCAGTATTGACTATTTGAAAACACGCGTTTCTAACCTGTTTGAGAATAGAAGGAGAATACAGGAAAAATACCGCTTGGTAGAGCATACTGAAAACTTGGTTGAAATCACGCAAACTTCTGTAGATCGTGATTTTATGGAAAAACTGCAAAATGTCGTTGAGGTCAACATTGAAAATGAAGGGTTTGATGTAAATGATTTTGCAAGGACACTTGGAATCAGTCGTACCCTATTCTTCAAAAAAGTTAAGTCAATCACTGGCCAAACTCCCAACGATTTCTTGCAATTGTATAGACTTAAAAAATCTGCTGAACTGCTCAAACTAGATCCTAACGCCAATGTATCAGAAATATCTTACAAGGTTGGATTCTCCTCTCCTAAATACTTTAGTCGACGCTTCAAACTGCAATTTGGTCTTACTCCTTCTGAGTACAAGTCGCGTGAGTTTGATAAGATAGCCTAAAGCCTTTTCAAGTGGCTTGCATACACAGATCACTAGCTGTGCAGCCGACTTCACATTTAAGCTGAGAAAATTGCCACTGCCAACTCATCAGAACAAAAAACACTATAATAGTAAGGACAATTTTTTCTCTGTTTTGATTGAGTTGAAATTTCTCTTGAGTTCGCGCCCAACAGCGTTCTGTAAAGAGTATTTATCAAGCAAATTGATCTTGTCTTAAGCAGACCTTATAGATTCCATTGCAGGACAAAAGGGCACTGAATCCATCTTAGGTTAAACAGACCTGTTAGCAAGTGGTATCTGCATTGAAACAAATTCAATTTATGACTTCAATCTCTAGCCAATACTGAAGTAAATGACCAGTCAATGTAAACTAAGACATCTGAGAGTTGAATGAAGACTTCAAGCAAATCACTTCATTAGCCTCTAATAGGCTTCTTCACTATATCTGAGTAGCGTAGTAGTTTGGTGTGCCACAGAACCATTCTCAAAACGATAGTTGTGCCGATTTATCCGGGTACCTAATGCCGTAGACGGCAGTCTGTCGGACATATTAATGTCAAACCGATAGCGCAGATTCTCTCTTACAATGATCATTTCACCTAGCTCTCCCTCTAACATGGTTTGAAAATCGTACTCAGTATCTTCCTTTGGTAATGCAGCCTGATCTACAAAAGCATCTATCGTGTGATACAAAAGCACTCTTCTTAATGGCTCTACCGGCAGATCTGTTACAGCGAGGCTATCAGCTCCCCCAAGTCTGCTAATAATACCTGTTGGTCCCTCCCACGCTCCGTCTGTAATCAAGAAGAAGGTCCTCCCCGGAGTTTCAAAGTGATCACGCATACCCGCATGATCGATCGCTACAGACAGATAATCAAAGGCAGAATCAGGGTTACTCATCACCCATTGGTAGGGTGACATTGTGATGGTTCCGATCTCATAACCACTTTCCTGATATTCAAAGTTTTCCTGTAACCCCAAGCCGCAGCTCATCAATGATGAAATAACTATCATCAGAATAAAGAGTCTTGACGGTTTGATTAAAGTGCTCTTACCTATATGCCTCATTTTGAATTAGTTTACTGTTGCGTTCCATTGCTTCCAATGATACTGGCCACAAGAATCTACCTTCATCCGTAAACCCATTTATTGGCCCTAGAACTTCCAATACTTTGTTGTTTCTTCTCAAGTCGAACCATCTATGGCCTTCGGCATACAGCTCAAACTGTCGCTCATCCAGAATTGTGTTCAACAGCTTGGAAAGACTATTGATGCTCAACTCATCACCATCAAACGTTGGTAGCTCTCTAGCAGCTCTGATCCTATTAAGGTAATCTATAGCCTGATCGCGATTGCCAGAGAGTGCATAAGCTTCTGCTTTTAAGAGAAGGATCCCTGCAAATCTGAAGATGGGGTAGTCACGATCATCAAGATCACGGTTGTCATCCATACCAATTTGCTTGAGGTATTTAAGAGTGGTCCGAAAGTTATCTCTATCCCAAGGCAGTGGGAGAAAATTAATGCTCTCAAACATTCTCCAATCACCAAATTCCTCTCTTCCATCAATAAAATCTGGATAAAGAGCTGCCCAGGTAACCGAATCATTTGGGAATGAGGTTAGCCATTTTTCCAAGAGCGTGCTGCTGTAAATGTACTCAGGGCTACCATCGTTTAGCATGGACTGAGCTTGACTGTTTCCATCTTCGTCCAATTGCCACTTTAAGGAAAAAATTAGCTCTGATCCAGCATCATCTAGAAACATATTTACCCATTCATCACGATCTTCGGCCAGGTCATATTCATTCAAATTTTCCAAATCAGTAATGACATTGATAGCTTCATCCGGGTTATCATCCCACATGTAAGCATGTGCTAGCAATGCCAATACTCCGCCTCTACTTAACCTGGTGTGGCGTGACTGGCTGGTAATTAGTTCTTGGGCTTTCTGCAAGTCTGGAAGAATAACCTGGTCAAAAATCACAGTACTAGAGGTCTGTCCTTTGATCAACTCCTGATCAAGATTAGTAATGGCTTCTGTAAAAAGGGGTACATCTCCCCATATCCGTATCGCATAAAAGTAGGCGAAAGCTCTCAAGGCATACGCTTCCCCCAACAAATCAGGATCTGCATTGCTTAGCCGTTCACCATTTTCGATTGCGAGATTGGCGAAGGAAATCACCCTATACAACTGTTGCCATTCGGCTGAAGGAGCAGTAGGGTCGAGCGCATTAAAAAGTAACTGGTTGGCATTCACTCCAGGTTTTTCTGTCAGACCAAAATTGTCTGAGCGCGCTTCACCCCAGTGCCAATAATTGGTTCTCAAGGCTGTCTGAAGGGCGTCATATATGGCAGCTATTCCGGTTTCCAGATCAGCATTTGACTGCCAAAACTGTTCACCGGAAATTTGGCTTTCGGGTTCTACATCCAGCACATCACAAGCATTAAAGAGGGTACAAAAAAATCCCGCAATAATCAGTTTACTTATTCTTCTAACTTTCATTTTTTTGAAGATTAAAATCAAAAACCAAACCTTAGTCCTAGTAAAAACTCTCT
>JBCCLV010000142.1:0-5978 GCA_039026695.1 Bacteroidota bacterium | reverse complement strand
TTCTTTAACAATGTCTTCTCCGCCTTGATAGCTTATAACTTTTCCGAGAAAAAGCCATCACTCAAAATGAACTACAAGGACACCAAGCAACTCATTTTACCTCTGTAATAACAAACCTTACGTCGAGCTCAGGTTAATGTTAAGGTATTTGGTACAATCGCTTAGTCGCCAAGACAACTGCTCGGTGTTAGTTTGATACTACTCTTTCATATTGTGCAGTGATCCTTACCTTTTTATAACCATCCATTGTAAAGAGATAGCGATCAGTCACCACACTAAGCATATTTTCGGCTTCCACATTAATGATTATTGGTATTGCAAATCTCTGATCTACTGATCCTGTGTTGGGGTCCCGCACAGGTTCAGCACCGATTAGATTGAGTGCGCTTTGATCGCTATTAAATTCAAATTCGTTTGATAAGGCATATCTGGCATACGCGATAGAGTAGGAGGACTGGTACCGGGAAGAATCAAATTGGTTTTGGTAACAGCTTATATACTCGATTGGCCAGTGTTCTGTGAAAAAGTATGCATCTTCATAGATAGAAATGGTAATCTGACTTTCCAGGAACTCATCTAGTTCGTCCATGAGATTTTTGGAAGGAATAGAATCCATATTTAAGTCTACTGCTAGATCGGACTCTGCGCTAACGATCAGGTATTTTCCATCAAATTCCTGGTATCGTTGCTGATATGCTATAGCCTCATCTTGATCCATGCAGCTGGAGAAACACAATAGAAAGGTGAGCAAAGAAGTGAAGTGATTTTTCATTCTTTCCGCTTTTAAGTAGATAGGTCTAGGTATTTTTTGAGTCTTTTTATTGCTCCTATTTTGTTAAAATCAATAACAACTTATGCTCTCTCGCAAAGTATTTATTTGAAGTGAAAGAAAGTGGGTTGAATTAAATCAACCCACTTTCTGTAGTCTCAAATACTTTTGCCCACTTTTGCTTGTCATCTTCTGAAAGCTCGTTTAGCAGGGTATTATATAGTGATTGAAATGTAGCGTTTTTTCCATCCTGCGATTCGACCCATTTAAGAACTATTTCTGCAAACCGATCGCTTCCAATTTCTGAAGCAAGCTTACTTAGCGCAGTAGCTCCTTTGTTTATCTCCAGATAATCTGATCCATCGGCAAGGAGTAAAGGAGCTTCTTTATTTGGCTCATTGTGACGGTCTTTTACATACTGCTCTAGCTTTTTCTTGGTAACCAATGCTAAAGCCTCTTGTCCAAAAACCGATTCCGCAAACTGTAATCCTATGGCTTCTGTAAGGCCTATGGAAAGCATCTCTGCGCCTTGGACGTTACTTATATTCAGATTTTCCTGCAACCATAAGCTCGCCAACCCACTTCCTATTTTCATGTATAGGTATCCCTTTTCTTGAAGTCCTTTTGTGTCTGCCACCCATCCTTCTTTTTCAGAGATTACGAGTGTATTGGCAAACGCATAAAAAGGATCCTGCCAGCGGTGTATTTCTACCAATTGAAGCTTATCCTGAACTGCACTTGATCCATATCGATCCTGCATGTAGGCCACTCCTTTTTCAACAGCATCTCGATATAATTCAATATTGAATGTATGTTCTGGTTTGTACAAGAAGGTGTAATCAATTCCACTAGCTACACCTTTCGCAACCGCATAATTGGAAGAGCCCAGGTGCCAATTGAATGCCATGGGTTGCTCGATCCTATATTTCACAATGGTCCTACCGTCTTGTACTTCTTCTTGTGTCAATGTTCCTGCTGCGAAAGGAATTTGTCCAGCCTTTGTACTCACGGTGATACTTCCGGTCACCATTTCGGCATCCGGAGCAAAAAAGTCTTGCTCCAAAGCAAATGGATCATCAACGGGAGCCATTCGAGATGAGATTCTATCTAGCCCATGAGCTTCTCTTTTTCGGTTTTCAGTGAGCTCATTGTCACTATCGTACCCAATGACCGGCAAAAACTCCTGTACGTGACCGAAACTGCCTACCTTGGTTAGGTCACCCTGAAATTCACCTTGCACAAATCCAATGTATTGCTTCTTTCCTTCGATGGTCAAGGCAATCAAGCTATCGGTCTGTACTTCGCTTGGGATTAGATAAGCAGCAATATTTTGTTCCTCATCTTTCCACATCAATTCCATTTCTCTGTCATTAAGTGCCAAACCTGAAACTTCCACAAAGTCCTTCCAATTCAAATAAAGCGTATCTGCTTTCCTGCGGTTGCTAAGCAAAATATCCGCAGAAAATGTGGCTGTTCTTTGAGATGGAAATAGATCAATCGTAAAGTCCACTTGCTTAAATTTAGGCTGAGGGTAAGTTTCTATGCGCTTATAGCTCCTTTCGTATTCTGCATCTAAGCGTTCTTCTTCATCTTCGGGAACAAAATTTCCATTATCATAGACATTCTTGGTGATAAAAGACATCATTAAGAAGAAAACAGCAAAGACACCTACCATGGCAAACTTGGAAAAAGGACTAAGCTGCCTATTTCGAATAGAAAGACGGTGGGTCCATTTTTTGTCTGAGCCTCGCCTCCAAAGCCAAATGCCAGCCATGATCAGTGTAGCAGCCAGTGCTACCCACAGCAAAAAGAACCAATTTGCTGATACCTGAAAGATACCATAACTACTTACTTCGGAAAAGTCCTCGATTCCAGGTGTGAAACCGTATCCAATTCGCAGATCTTCCACGATTCCCATGTCAAAGGAAACAACCAGAAATAGGAAAAAACCAACGCTTATGATATGTGTAATGATGCGATGAGAGGTAAGTCCAGCTACGAAAAAGACCAGAGCAGCCCATATTACAAAATTTAGAAACGCCCATCTGTAAAGTAGCAGATCCTCTACAAAGCGGCCCAAATCAATGTAGGAAGCACCTCCCAGTAAAACCTGAGTAAAGATGGACATGGCAATAAAACTCAAGCTCAGCACGAAGGAAAGTCCAATGACTGCTACAAAACGCGAAAGCTGTGTAACCCAGACTGGAACGGGTAGTGAGTCAGTGATTTGCCAAATGTTTACCGTTTTGTCCTTAAAGAAAAGCTCGCCGGCCCAGATCATGATCAGCATGTTTACAAAAACTCCCCACTGCAATCGGAAGTGGGTCATGTTACTGCTTATAGGCACTTCTTTGCCAATGTAGTAGGTGGCGTTCCAGGTTACATTTTGCAGGAAAACCATCAGTAGGATAATTCCTAGAATGATCTTAAAAGATGTAGGTCTGACAATATTCGAAAATTCTAGCTTGGATAAGGTGCCTAGCTTTTTTAGGAAATCGCCCAATCGAAAGTGCTTGGCAATTTGAGGGAGTTGCACAACTGCACCTCCAAAAAGTCCACCTGCTTCTTTCACTTTTTTGGATTTGTCTACTCCTGCCTGAATGAAGTATTTGAAAGAAAATTTGTAGTAAGCAGCGGCTGCCAAAAGCAAGGCAATCCCCACCCAGAGTATCCTGTTTTGCAAGAGGTAGCCGGTAAGTTGAAAATATGCGGTATTCTTTTCAATTGGTGATAGCAGGTCCGCATAGTATTGAGCAGCAACATATCCGCCCGGATCTACCAGTAGATAGGCCAGTAAGTTGTTTCCGCCTCCCGTCTCATAGGATGTCTGGGCAATCAAGAAGATGATCACAACTGCAAAAACTGCCAGATAGCTGGTAGCAATTCTACGAGAAAATACGATAGAGAAAAAAACCAGTGCTACATAAACAAATAGATTGGGCACTGTGAACATAAACCAACCGTGTATGATCTGTCCCCATGGCGTAGCGCCAAACTGGTGCGCCTCGCCGATCCCTGAGAAAGGCAAGAGAAAGTGACCAAGCACCAAGCCCGTGCTGATGATTACCAGGTAGAGGAAAGCTGCCAAAAACCTACCCACAAAAAACTGCTTGTCATTGATGGGTAGGGCATAGGTCCACTGAGCGGATTTGTACTGAATGTCTTTGTAAAGTACACCGCCGGTGGAGATGGCAATAATGATGATCATCAGCATACCCATCGCTGCATAATTTCTGTATAGAATGCTTGGTGCATTGATCAATACATCTTCATTCGCGAAATACTCAAAGGCTCCTTGTGTATACCAGATTGCCTGAAACACCAGCATCAGGAAGAAGATAACCGTAACCCAGCTAAAGACCCTTTGCCTTAGCTCGCTCTTTACAATAGAGAGAATGGTCTGCATATTAGTTTTCGCTTAGAATTTTGAAGTAAGCATCTTCAAGCGTTGGCACTTTGGTGTCAAAACCATTGGATGGCGTTTCATCTGCCAGTACGGTTATCATCATTTTACCGGCGAAAAACCGCTGGGATATTACATTGTATTTTGCCTGGTAAGATCCAATCTCATCTTTACTAACTGGCATTTCGTAAAGCTTACCGCTCAATGCTTTTTCGATCTCGTCCGGCTTTCCGGTGAGCACCACTTCACCATTACCGATGATTGCCATATCTGTGCAAAGTGTACTCACATCTTCCACAATGTGGGTGGAAAGGATCACCACTGCATTTTCTCCCAACTCCGACAAGAGGTTATAAAACCGATTTCTTTCCATAGGATCCAATCCGGCAGTTGGCTCGTCTACAATGATCAAATCAGGGTTTCCTACCAATGCCTGCGCAATACCGAACCGCTGCTTCATTCCCCCGGAGTAGCCATCTAGCTTCTTGTTCCGAACATCATAGAGATTCACTTTTTGCAAAAGAGCCTCTACGGTATCCTTACGTTCACCTTTTTGTACAATACCTTTCATATCAGCAATGTGGGAAAGCAGTTCTTCAGCAGTTACGTTCGGATAGACTCCAAATTCCTGCGGAAGGTACCCCAAGGTCTTTCTTAGCTTTTCAGGCTCCTTTGCCACGTCAATACCATTGAAATGTACTGTACCACTATCGGCATCCTGTAGCGTGGCAATTGTCCTCATCAGCGTAGATTTCCCTGCGCCATTTTGACCTAAAAGTCCAAACATACCTTTAACGATGTTTAAGCTTACATCTTTGAGCGCTTGCACGCCATTAGAATATGTTTTCGAGAGATTTTTTATTTCAAGTTGCATGATTGACTGATTTTAAGTGTTAGCGTTTGTTAAATTTCATTTCTAGGGCAGCACCTTTTCAAAAGTGTTTTTTATGGATACTTGATCTTCTTCAGAAAGCTTGATGATCTGCTCATTTGCCATAATGGATTGGTAGAGATCACGAAAAACTCCTTTTCCCTTCATCCCCTTTGCCCAATTTTCGATGTGTTCATTGAAGCGTTCATCACCCATTTTTTGGCTCAATTCGTAAAGCGCAAGGGTGCCTTTATTTCGCTCTAAATATTCGGCACCATCTGCTGCAATAAGTGTAGGTTCCACATTAGGCTCAGTACCTCTTTCTCTGGCGTAGAGGCCTTGTTTTTTTGTGATCAGCCCTTGAAGACCAGAAGTACCATATTCGGCTTCCACCACCTGCATAGCTAGTGCTTCGGGTAGTGCATATCGCAGCATATCAGCACCTTGTACATTGGCAATAGGAAGGTTTTGTAATGCCCAGTGTGAGATCACACCCGAGGCAATGCTAAACGAGAGGTAGACTTGGTTCTCGAGAGAGGTTGTATCTGCAAACCAGCCCTCAAGCTCAGAAATCGCTATCGTATTGGGGTAGGAGTAGAGCGGCTCTTGATAGAATGGGATTTCCACTAGCTTAAGCTCGTCGTATGGGTACTGGCCGAGGCTACTTTGTACGAAATTGATTGCATTTTCAAGTGACTTTTTGAAAAATGGGAGGTTGTAGGTATGGGAGGGTTGATGAAAGACCTGGCAAGCAACTGTACCAACTTCGAAGGAGTGAACTTTGTAATCTGCTGACCCAAAGTACCACTCAAATGGGGCCGAGTTTGGTAGGGAGTACTTATAAAAGTTTCTTCCCTCCGAGCTCCATGACTTGGTCAACTTTGGAATAAAGGTGGACAGCGGGGACTGTACAAGTCTGTCGACGGAGGTGCGAC
>JBCCLV010000141.1:0-5996 GCA_039026695.1 Bacteroidota bacterium | reverse complement strand
TGATGATATGCAGCTATGTATATAAAGCCTGCCGGTATGCCAAACGCATAGGCTTTTCCTAGTTTTTGTACGAGAGGTAGGTATTTAGGATGCCTAGCTCCTACAGACTGAAAAGCAGATTCAAATCCATGCATAAGATGCAATGAAAGAAAAACGAACGACAATGAATAGATCAAAACACGAACGGGGTTTTCAAACATGTGAACAACCTCATCGTAATATCTGTCAGGATCTTCTGGCTTAAACTCAATGTACTTATAGTTCATTTCAGGAATCCAGAAATCGTAAAAATGAAATCCTAAGAAAAATAATATGAATAGGCCGCTCCAGATCATGTTTCGTGACATCCAGGATGCGTTGGCTTTCCCTTTGTAGGCGTAATATTTGACCTCTCCACGAGACTTCCTATTACGGATCTCGAGAACAAATCCCATTACGAAATGAAAAGTAACTCCAAACATTAAAACAGGCTGCAACGCAAACTGCACTACAGGATTAGTTCCCATAAAATGAGACAACTGATTGAACAGCTCCTCGCTAAAGGTTGATGTAAAGTTTATGGTGAAGTGTTGAAGGAGAAAAAAAAGTAGAAATAACGCTGAAAGTGCCATTGCAAACTTTCTCCCGATACTACTTGTAAATAGCTGTTTAACTACACTCATTCAACTTATCTTTTCCTTCGTCTTTGTAAGCAACAAAATTACTTTCGCAATGATTGCCTGCCAACTTGCCAATTTTTTTTTATAATGATTCTAAATAGATTGAGTCGATGAAATATTCGTAGCATCGTTTTGATCAACTTCTGTTGATAAATGTTGTTTTCTATAATCAAAGAAGGTGTAAAGCGTTTTACTTTTACTTAGTAGAAATACAAAGTGGGAATTTTAAAAAACAGCTACTTGCCTGTATTATTTGGTTGGCTCATTTACTTACGTGTTACACGTCGTTACTTTAGAAAAGCTTTTAGTTCAACAATTAAGCTTTCAGTCATTGTCTTTTTATTAACTCTAAGTACAAAGATTCATGCCACCCACATTCGTGCTGGAGAAATCACAGCGGTGCAGATCAATGGATTAGAGTACTCTTTCACTTTCACCGGCTATCGAGACAGTGGCCCAAACACCGTCCTTTTTGGTAATGGCCTTTTTGATTTTGGAGACGGGGTAACTTTTGGAGGTCCAAATGGTGAAGCCATTCCTTGGGTTTTGGTGGAGGATCTAGGTAATGATGTTGAGAAATGGCAATTCACTTTACGACATGAATATACCGCAGCTGCCCCATTCTTGGTAAGCTACACAGAAGATTTTAGAAATGCAGAGATACAGAACATTTCAGGGAGTGTATCAACACCCTTTCACGTTGAGACGCTTGTAATTGTAGACCAACTCATTTCTAATAGCACTCCTTTTTTTACCGTTCCTCCGATTGATCAAGGAGTAGTGGGTGCTGTTTTTGAGCATGACCCAGGCGCATTTGACCCAGACGGAGACAGCTTAGTATTCTACTTCACAACTCCTAAACAAGGAAGCGCACAGGATGTAGGTGGCTATCAGGTCTTGAATGCCGCCACTTTTTATGATGATTTTGAAAATGGTAATTCTGTACAAGATGGCAGGCCAACCCTCACCTTAGATCCACAAGAGGGCATATTAGTGTGGGACGCACCCGGTGGGGCCAATATCCCTGATATGCAATGTAGAGAATGGAATGTTGCATTTGTAGTGGAAGAATGGAGAACCATTGAGGGGCGAGCTTTTCGGTTAGGCTTTGTCACCCGCGACATGCAAATCATTGTTTGTGATTTTGAAAATGAACCACCTGAGCTTGAGCTACCTCCAGATACTTGCGTCATTGCCGGAAAAACCATAACTGCACTGGTGACGGGTACTGACCCTGACGGAGACCAAGTGCGGCTTGAAGCCTTTGGAGGTCCCTTTGAAGTGGTTCCCAGCGCCTCCTTCTCTCCTGATCCAGCTGTTTTTCAGGATATCCCAGCTTCGCTGGAATTTACCTGGAATACGGCTTGCGGTGTAGTCAGAGAAAATGCATACGAGGTACAATTTAAGGCAACTGACGCCCCCAACATTCCTAATATTGGTCCGGTACCTGGTTTATCTAACTTCGAGACCTGGAGAATAAAAGTAGTGGGACCACCACCAGAAGGACTGAGTGTGAATAGTGCTCCTGGTCGTCAAATGCACTTATCCTGGGATCCGTACAGTTGCCCTCAAGCTGATAGCATGCAGATCTGGCGCAGGGTAGGATCATTTGAATTGGACCCTAGTTGCGAGCCGGGCATCCCTGAAGCAGCAGGATACGAACTTATAAAAACCCAGGAAATTACAGACACTACGTTTATCGACAATAATGGCGGACTTGGCCTTTCCTCCGGGGCAAAATACTGTTACCGACTTGTGGCCTCCTTCCCAGAACCTACAGGGGGACTCAGCGTGCCATCTGCAGAAGCGTGCGATAGCCTTATTATTGATGCGCCAGTGATCACTAAAGTAGATATCAATACAACAGACGAAAGTGATGGTGAAATTTTTGTAGAATGGACTTCACCCCTAGATAGGGATGCTGGTTTCGCTCCTTACACGTACGAAGTTCTAAGAAAGCAGGGTATGGATTCAGAAGGTACTTTTATCCAGGTCCGAGCACCCTCAAATGATACCACTTTCACGGATACTGGTCTTAACACGTTCGACTTCTCCTATTCATACAAAATTATCTTATATGATAATACTAATCAACCCATTGATTCATCCGCTCAAGCCTCAAGTGTGCGACTCGTTCCCAACGCAAAAATTGGCGCCATTGAGCTCAGTTGGCGAGCCAATGTTCCATGGTCCAATACCGACCCGGTCTTTAATCAACATCTTATTTTTAGAGATAATGTGGATCCCAACAATTTGGAGAGTCTGGTGCTTATTGACTCTGTAGATGTCACAGAAAATGGATTTCTGTATTTGGATGACGGTAGCTTCAATAACACGTCGCTTCTTGATGACAGTACGTACTGTTACTTTGTCACCACTAGAGGCTTTTATGACAATGATCGACTTCCTAGGCCCCTACTAAACCGCTCCCAAATTACCTGCGCTCAACCTGCTGATAGTATCCCGCCTTGCACCCCCTTGGATCTGTCTTTTTCGAGCGACAATAACTTTCGCTGCGAAACCCAATTTAATTGTGGAGAAGAAAATCAAGAGTTAGAAAACCGCCTGACTTGGCAATCAAATATTGCGCCTGAGTGTGATGATGACATTGCATTTTTTAGGATCTATACAGCTAAATCACGTGAGGAAAGTGAGTTTGTGCTACTGGGTACGACCGATGGAAATGCTGTGACAGAATTTGTTCACGACTCGGACATCTTTAATGCAGGGCTGCCCTTAAATTCATTGGCGTTTTGCTATTACATTACTGCAGTTGACCGTTCGGGAAATGAAAGCCAAATTTCTGACATTGTCTGCAACGAAAATTGCCCACAGTATCTTCTACCAAATGTTTTCACTCCAAACGATGACGAAATAAACGACACGTTCGTACCACTACAGGCAAACGGGCAGTGTCCGCGATTCGTAGAAACTGTTATCTTCAAGGTTTTTAGTCGCACCGGCGTAGAGCTATTCACTTACGATTCGGAGGAGAGAAGTTCCACAGATGAAGGCTCCGTTTCTCAGCGAGCTGGAATTTCTATTGGATGGAATGGAAAAGACAACAACGGAAGATCGCTAACAGCAGGGGTATATTATTACTCGGCTGAGGTTACTTTCATTACACTGAACCCTGAAGATCGCAGGCAGGTTATTAAAGGGTGGGTGCAAATCTTGAAATAAGTGAGACCATTTTATTTTTTGATGGTGTTTGCAATCTCTGCAATTCATCGGTCCAGTTTGTCCTGAAAAGGGACTCTAGCAAGATCTTTAAATATGCCTCTTTACAGTCCAGACTCGCGAAAGAGCTTCTGCCAGAACACTTGTCAGATTCATCGGAACCAAAAAGCCTTGTGCTGTATGAAAATCAAAAATTCTACACAAAGAGTACAGCAGCTTTACGAGTCGCGAAAAGGCTTGACGCACTGTGGTCAATGTTTTCCATTTTCCTCGTAATTCCTGTATTTATCCGAGATGGTGTCTATGATTTTATTGCCAGGAATCGGTATCGCTGGTTTGGAAAAAAAGATCAATGTATGATTCCCAAACCTGAGTACAGAGAACGATTTCTCGATACCGAACCCGCCTAATAAATAAAGACCGATCTACTCATTTTCTTAATTTAGCGCCGAAATAAACAACCTATGAAGAAGGCTTACATCTTTCCTGGCCAGGGGGCACAGCATCCTGGAATGGGAAAAGATCTATTTGAACGATTTGAAAAAGCAAAAAATCTTTTCGAGCAAGCAAATGACATTCTTGGCTTTGATATTAAGCGAATAATGTTTGAAGGAACCCCAGAGGAGCTAAAACAGACAAACGTCACTCAACCTGCTGTATTTATTCATAGCGTGATAGCTGCACTTACAGCAGAAGATTTTGACCCACAAATGGTCGCTGGTCATTCTCTTGGTGAGTTTTCAGCACTGGTGGCGAATAAGACGCTTGATTTTGCTGATGGCCTTTCACTCGTTTCGAAACGCGCCAGTGCAATGCAAAAAGCTTGTGAGGCAAAGCCATCCACCATGGCAGCAGTTTTAGGGCTTGAGGATCACGTAGTAGAACAAACATGTGCCAATGTACCCGGTACAGTAGTGGCTGCCAATTACAATTGCCCTGGCCAGTTGGTCATTAGCGGAGAAATAGATGCAGTTGAAAAAGCCTGTATGGATTTGAGAGAAAAAGGTGCCAGAAGAGCATTGATCTTGCCTGTTGGTGGTGCTTTTCACTCTCCATTAATGGAGCCTGCAAAAGAAGACCTGGCTAAAGCCATTGAAAGTACTTCGTTTCACCCACCAGTTTGCCCCATTTACCAAAATGTAGATGCAGAGGTTCATGATGAAATCAGTGCGATCAAAGAGAATTTGATCAAACAATTGACTGCACCTGTCAGATGGACGCAATCAATAGACAATATGAGGAGAGATGGCGCATCTATTTTTGTGGAATGTGGTCCCGGAAAAGTACTACAAGGTTTGGTGAAGAAAATTGATAAAGAATCTCTGGTGCAAGGAATTTCTTAGACTATTAAGAATTCAATTCACAATCCTCACCGCTCAGCAGAAGGTTTACTGATTGTTTTTAAAGTTTGGAAGTATTGAGTCACAATTCATAAAATTTGAAAGATATCATCATTGCCATCGATGGATATTCAGGAACTGGGAAAAGCTCCACTGCCAAAGCTCTTGCGGCTACCTTAGGATATACCTATGTAGACAGTGGGGCAATGTATAGAGCAGTCACACTGCATTTCATTAATGAAGATATATCACTCGACGACAAAGATCGAGTAGAGGCCTCACTATCAAATTGCAATCTCAATTTTGAAAGCACAGGTATAACCCTGAACAATCAGCCCGTGGAGAAGACTATACGCTCAACCCAAATCAACGACCTGGTAAGTCAGGTAAGTACAATTTCAGCAGTAAGAGCCAAGCTTGTTGAAGAGCAGCGTAAGATAGGTAGTAAAAAGCGGGTGGTTATGGATGGAAGAGACATTGGTACAGTGGTTTTTCCAAAAGCTGAGCTAAAAATATTTATGGTAGCCGATATTTCTGATCGTGTTTCAAGGAGGAAAAAACAACTTGGCCTTTTAGGAGTGGACGAATCGCCCGAGTCCATCGAAAGAAACTTAAAATCACGCGATCACATTGACTCCACCCGTGATGATAGCCCATTAAGAAAAGCTGAGGATGCAATAGAAATAAATACCTCTGGCCTTACGATTGACCAGCAAGTTGCACTCATCAGAAAGCTTGCTTTTGACAAAATGGAAAGCTAGTCGGCTTAGCAGTACTTTGTTTTAGATCGTGTTTTTTATTTAAAATCATTCTAAAT
>JBCCLV010000140.1:0-6023 GCA_039026695.1 Bacteroidota bacterium | reverse complement strand
GCTTGACGACGTGTACCGGCAAATCCCATTCTGAAGACCAGATTGTCGAGACGAGACTCCAACAATTGGAAGAAGACTTCACCTGTAACTCCTTTTTTGCGAGAAGCTTTTTCAAAGGTATTTCTGAACTGGCGCTCGAGAATACCATAAGCATATTTGGTTTTTTGCTTTTCCATCAGCTGAGTAGCGTATTCAGAAGTTTTTCTTCTGCGACTTCTTCCGTGCTGACCTGGACCAAACTTGCGGCGATCGAGTACTTTGGTAGGACCAAAAATAGGCTCTTTAAATCTTCTGGCGATCTTTCCCTTAGGACCTCTATATCTTGCCATTTATAAAAATTGTTTTTTTTTGTTGAGCTAAACCCTTATGTATGAAAGCGGGCATCAATGAATTAGGACTATACTCTCCTTCTTTTAGGAGGACGACAACCATTATGGGGCAGAGGAGTAATATCTGTAATCACTGTTACATCGATCCCTGCTGCTGCAACTGCTCTGATGGCAGCTTCTCTTCCTGAACCAGTACCTTTCACAAATACCTCTACTTTGCGTAGGCCCATATCATAAGCCTTCTTTGCGCAATCTGTAGCTGCAACCTGTGCGGCATAAGGAGTGTTCTTTTTAGAACCTCTGAATCCCATTTTACCAGCAGCAGACCAGGAAATGGTGTTTCCAGAAAGATCCGTAATGGTAATGATAATATTATTGAAAGAAGAGCTGATATGCACCTGCCCGTTGGCTTCGACCTTCTTCTTCTTTTTAGCTTTTGATGACTTTGCCATGTATCTATATTGTTTTGATTTGAAGGAGGGCTTGAATTTGATAAGCACCTTCGAAATCTGATATTATCCTATTTGGTAGCTTTCTTCTTACCTGCAACAGTTTTCTTACGACCTTTACGAGTACGTGCATTGGTTTGCGTACGCTGTCCACGCAAGGGCAATCCTTTACGATGGCGCTGTCCACGATAGCATCCGATGTCCATCAAACGTTTGATGTTCAATTGGATTTCAGAACGAAGTGCACCTTCTACTTTATAGTCGTCCCCAATAATGCGACGGATGCTTACAATATCATCATCAGTCCAGTCATTGACTTTTTTATTAGGGTCAATTCCAGCTTTGTCTAGAATTTGCTGAGCGGAGGTTTTTCCTAGTCCGAAAACATAGGTAAGTCCGATTACTCCACGCTTATTTTTTGGTAAGTCTACGCCTGATATTCTTGCCATAATTATCCTTGTCGCTGTTTACACTTAGGGTTCTTTTTGTTGATTACATACACCTTACCTTTGCGGCGGATGATTTTGCAATCTGCGGTACGTTTTTTTACTGATGCTCTAACTTTCATTTTCTTATTTATATCTGTAAACAATGCGTCCTTTGCTCAGGTCATAGGGAGGAATTTCCAAAGCCACTTTATCTCCGGGAAGGATTTTTATGTAGTGCATGCGCATTTTCCCTGCGATATGTGCAAGTAGCTCATGCCCGTTTTCCAGTTTCACCCGGAAGGTAGCATTGGGAAGGGCCTCTGTTACTGTGCCGTCGATTTTAATTGGAGCTTGTTTAGCCAAAATTCAAAGTATTAATTCTCAATAAATTCGAATGTCGATAGTATCTCTGCCTTATCCTTCTGTATCACAATACAGTGTTCATAATGTGCAGAGGGTTGTCGGTCAGTCGAAAATACGGTCCAACCGTCTTGAGCTATTTTGATAAAACGTTTTCCCATATTGATCATGGGCTCTATCGCGATCACCAAGCCTTCTTGCAAAGGAATTCCCGACCTTTTTCTACCATAGTTAGGTACTTCGGGTGCTTCGTGTAAATTTTTTCCTAATCCATGCCCTACCATTTCTCTTACCACACTGAAGCCATATCCTTCTACATAGCGCTGGATGGCATTGGAGATATCTCCTAACTTATTACCTACTTTAGCTTGTTCAATACCTTTGTACAAAGCTGTTTTGGTAACCTCCATCAATCGCTTTTTCTTAGCGGAAATTTCTCCCACTGCGAAGGTGTAAGCAGAATCTCCATAGTATCCATTGAGTTTGACACCACAATCTATCGAGATGATGTCGCCTTCTTTAAGGATTTGTTTCGCAGAGGGCATTCCATGTACTACTTCTTCATTTAAAGAAGTACAAAGGGTACCTGGAAAGGGTGTCTCTCCAAAGCTGGCCTGATAGTTTTTGAAAGCTGGAGTTGCTCCGTGATCCCTAATAAAGGTCTCAGCAATCTCATCCAGCTCCAGGGTACTAACTCCTGGTTTTACATGCTTGCCAACTTCTCCAAGCGTTTTACCAACAAGTAAAGAACTCTCTCTTATCAATTCGACCTCTTCCGGGGTCTTGAGATGTATTTTTCCACCTGCCATAATGCGATTTCTATACGGCAGCGAGACCGCCACCTTTTCTACGACCTCTTACTCTACCCGTCTGCATCAGACCATCATAATGGCGCATCAACAAGTAACTTTCTACCTGTTGTAAGGTATCCAGTACCACACCAATCATGATGAGGAGGGTAGTACCACCGAAAAACTGCGCAAATCCTGAAGAAGCACCCAATTGCATTGCAATAGCTGGAAAGATAGAAACGAAGGCCAGGAAGATAGATCCAGGCAAGGTGATACGAGATAATACTGTATCGATGTAATTCGCTGTTTTCTTTCCAGGTTTAACTCCAGGAATATATCCTCCATTTCTTTTGAGCTGATCTGCAATCTCATTGGGATTTACTGTAATCGCTGTATAGAAATAGGTGAAGATAATGATCATAAAGAAAAAGATGACGTTGTACCAAAATCCGGTGTAGTCTGCCAGAACAGCAGCTAATCCAGAAGTGCTTTCGCCAAAGAATCCTAGCAGTGAAGTGGGTAAGAACATAATTGCCTGTGCAAAGATGATAGGCATTACCCCAGCAGAGTTCACTTTTAAAGGAATATACTGGCGAGCAGCATTTCCTCTTCCCACCTGTCCTAATCTGTTTCCTGCCATTTGTCTTGCATAATGCACAGGGATTTTACGAGTAGCCTGTGTAAGGGCTACGACAGCCATGGTAACAACTCCTAATGCGAGAATTTCAATGAAGAAAATCATAGGAAGTCTTGCAGACCATTCTTGCAATAGGGCAGAAGGTAATCCTGCAATGATACCAATCATGATTAGGAGAGAAACTCCGTTTCCTATACCATTGTCTGTGATTCTTTCTCCTAACCAAACCAGGAACATGGTTCCAGCAGTGAGGATAAAAACGGTAGTGATCCAGAATAGAAGGCCATTGTCGATAACAGCTCCCTGGCTTTGGTTTAGGTAAACCACATATCCAGCAGCCTGTCCACAGGTGATCGCTACGGTGAGGTAACGAGTCATTTGGTTCATTTTCTTCTGTCCACTCTCTCCTTCCGTTCTCAATTTTTGTATGGAGGGGATAACTGCTCCTAATAGCTGCACTACAATAGATGCAGAGATATAAGGCATGATTCCCAAAGCCAGGATAGATCCACGGGCAAATGCGCCCCCGAGAAATGTGTTAAAGAGATCCAGCAATCCGCCGCCATCTCCTGAGCCAAAAGCAGCGCTCAACTGAGTTGAGTCAATGCCTGGCAGAACTACGAAGGTTCCTAAACGGAACACTGCCAAAAGAAGCAGTGTGTACAGGATTCTCTCACGCAGTTCCTGAATCTTAAATATATTTCTTAACGTATCTATTAAGGCCTTCATAATTGCTATACTTCAACAGCCGTCCCTCCTGCAGCTTCAATTGCTGCCTTGGCGCTCTGGCTAAATTTATTCACTTTAACATCTACCTTTGCCTTCAACTCCCCTCTGCCCAATACTTTCACCAGTTTTTTGGTATTAGAAATAATTCCATTGTCTACCAGGAGTTGGTGATCGATATCTTTTCCGCTGTTTGCTTCTGCCAAAGTCTGAAGGGTATCCAAGTTTACAACTTTGTATTCTACTCGGTTTATGTTTTTGAAACCGAATTTAGGAATACGGCGTTGCAGAGGCATTTGACCACCTTCAAACCAAGGACGAAACTTATATCCACTACGAGACTGAGCACCTTTGTGACCTTTGGTCGAAGTACCTCCTCTAGTAGAACCTTGTCCTCTACCGATGCGTTTGCGGGTTTTGGTTGCTCCCGCTGCCGGTTTTAGTGTATGCAGCTTCATAATTATTCAGTCTCTTCTATTTTGATCAAATGGCTCACCTTCTTAATCATACCCAAAATCTGAGGGGTACATTCTTTTTCAACAGAGCGATTGATCTTTCCTAAACCCAGGGCCTTTACGGTGGCCTTTTGATCTTTTGGACGATTGATCGCACTCTTCAATTGTGTAATTTTTACCTTAGGGTACATCAGATTTATCCGTTATAAATTTTACTTACCTCTACTCCTCTAACAGCTGCAAAATCATTCGCGGTACGCATCTCAGCCAGCGCTTTAATGGTAGCTTTCACCACATTGTGAGGATTAGAAGAACCAAGGCTTTTTCCAATCACGTCTTTTACTCCTGCAGCTTCCAAGACAGCACGCATCGCACCACCTGCAAGTACACCGGTACCAGGGGCGGCTGGACGAAGGAGGACTTTAGCTGCACCATATTTGGTAAAAGACTCATGAGGAATAGTTCCTTTTTGAACTTTCACCTTGATCAGGTTTTTCTTAGCATCATCCACACCTTTAGCGATAGAATCTGTTACCTCATTTGCTTTACCCAAGCCATATCCTACGATTCCATCTCCATTTCCTACTACAACGATAGCACTAAAGCTGAAACGGCGACCACCTTTTACAACCTTGGCAACACGCTTGATCTTAACTACTTTTTCTTGTAGTTCGACGTCGCTGCTTTTAATTCTGTTATCTTTCTGACTCATAATGTTAGAAATTAAGGCCACCCTCACGTGCACCTTCCGCTAATGCTTTAACTCTACCGTGATATTTATAACCGCCTCTATCGAATACTACTGTCTCAATTCCTTTGGTTTTAGCGATTTCAGCAAGCTTTTTGCCTACTTCTTTGCTTCCGTCGATTTTCGAAACGGCCTGCAAATTTAGCTCTTTTTCGCGAGAAGAACAACTAGCTAGTGTTATACCAGCTTCGTCGTCGATCAACTGAGCATAGATTTGCTTATTACTTCTGAAGACAGAAAGACGGGGTTTTTCCGCTGTACCTGTGATTCGGGTACGCAGACGTCTCCGTATTCTATTTCTTCTCCGTACTTTTAATGCTGTTCTTGCCATAAGTTTATAGTTTCAGGATGTGTTTATTGGATTTGACCCAATTAAGCTCCTGCTGTTTTACCTGCTTTTCTTCTGAGTTGCTCTCCGACAAACTTGATACCTTTACCTTTGTAGGGCTCTGGTGGTCTGAGTGCGCGAATTTTTGCGGCAACCTGACCGATAAGTTGTTTGTCGATGCTTTTCAGGGTGATCAGAGGATTACTTCCTCTTTTTGATTCTGTTTCTACAGAAATTTCATCAGGAAGCACCATAACAATAGGGTGAGAGAAACCGAGGGTAAGCTCTAGCATTTTTCCCTTTGCTTCTGCTTTATATCCTACTCCTACTACTTCCATTTTCTTCTCATATCCTTCAGATACTCCTACGACCATATTATTGATCAAAGCACGATACAATCCATGTAGAGATTTGTGTCTTTTTTGATCGGTAGGCCTTTTTACTTCCAGGTTTCCATCTTCTACGCTCACTTCCATATCAGCATCAATCTGCTGCTTCAATTCACCCTTAGGACCTTTTACGGTAACTATATTGGACTTATCTACGTTCACGCTTACGCCTGAAGGAAGAGATATGATTGCTTTACCTATTCTAGACATTGTTCCGGTTTAATAAATGTAACACAATACTTCACCGCCAACATTTTGTTCTTGAGCATTTTTACCGGTCATCACTCCATTAGGAGTAGAGATGATGGCAATACCCAGGCCGTTGAGCACGCGAGGCATAGATTTTACCTTGGAATATTTTCTAAGACCAGGCTTACTTACTC
>JBCCLV010000139.1:0-6194 GCA_039026695.1 Bacteroidota bacterium | reverse complement strand
ATTAAAGATTAGCCTAGCCATGTTTGTCTTCAAACAACTCTAACTGAGCAGGAAGCAACTGGAAGCTCATCCTGTGATGCTGAGTTACTCCATAGGATTTGATACCGGCTCTGTGTGCCTTAGTGGGATATCCAACGTTGGTTTCCCATCCATAGCCTGGGAAATCTTTTGCCAGTCTTTGCATAAGCGTGTCACGATGTGTTTTTGCTAAAATGGAAGCCGCAGCAATCGACAGGTACTTTCCATCTCCTTTTACGATGCACTCGTGTGGCACATTCTCAAATGCCTTGAATCTGTTCCCATCAATCAGTAGAAATTCGGGTTGTTTCTTTAGTTTTTTAATGGCCCGGTGCATCGCTAAATAGCTCGCGTTTAAGATATTGATCTCATCAATCTCTTTGGGAGTCGCAATCCCAATACTCCATGCGAGGGCATCTCGAATTATTTCTTCGCGTAGAGACAGGCGTTTAGCATGAGAAAGCTGCTTGGAGTCGTTGAGGTCCTCATGTTGGTAGTCGCCTCGGAAGATCACAGCAGCTGCGACTACAGGTCCCGCCAGGCAGCCTCTGCCTGCTTCATCGCAACCCGCCTCAACCTTGCCTTTTTGAAAGTATGGAAGGAGCATTTACGTAAATCTAATATTGCGAAAGGATCTGATATGTGCTGAATTGATCTAAAGTGAAAAATTGAGATAAGTAGTGGTCCTGACAAACCTAAGAAAGCAAGCGGCAGTTTAATGACTCATAAAATATCGGAAATGAAAATGATTGGTTTTTTAAGTATAGTCCTATTGTTGAGTTGCCAAATTCAGGGCAGTAAGCTAAAAGGTGAGGCAATCGAGCCGAGCGCTACTTTGGCTTCTTTTCAGGGAAAGCTTGACACTGCAACATTTGCCGGAGGTTGCTTTTGGTGTATTGAGGCATCTTTTGAGCAGATAGAGGGCGTGGTTGAGGCAATTTCGGGCTATTCTGGTGGTGAAGAAAAAAACGCTGACTATAAGAAAGTAAGTGCAGGCTATACGAAGCATGCGGAGGCAGTTCAGATTTATTTCGATCCCACTGTAATCGACTTTGAGACTCTACTGGATGTCTTTTTTACCGCGCATGACCCAACCCAATTAAACAGGCAAGGCCCAGATGTCGGGACTCAATATAGATCGGAGATCTTTTATCATGATGAGGCACAAATGGAATTAGCCAAATCAAAAATTTCTGCTTTGCAGGGTAAGTACGGTGGAAAAATTGTAACCAAACTGAGTCAACTGAAAGCATTTTATCCCGCAGAGGAATATCACCAGGATTTCGAAAGGAAAAACCCAAATAATGGTTATATCAGGAACGTTTCCAAGCCCAAAATCGACAAGGTGGCTTCTGAGTTTTCTGATCTACTCAAGAAAGAGTAGCTGCAACTTGTTTGCAAGCACTGTTTCCTTTTCTAAAGCTTTCTTAGTTGCATCAAGGCAAGTGCTACAGGTTTAATCTGACTCTTCTGGAAGTCAATTAATTTTTCTCGAAGAACGAACGCACGAATTCTATTTTATTGAAAACCTGAAGATCCTCCACTTTTTCCCCGACACCAATATACCTTACGGGAATTTTAAATTGATCGGAGATACCGATTACCACACCGCCTTTTGCGGTACCGTCTAATTTGGTAATTGCAAGTGAGGTTACATCTGTTGCTTTTGTGAATTCCTGTGCCTGAACAAAAGCGTTTTGACCTGTACTGCCGTCTAGCACCAACATTACATCATGGGGTGCTTCAGGAATGAATTTCTGTACCACATTTTTGATCTTTGACAGCTCATTCATCAGGTTCACCTTGGTATGAAGTCTTCCGGCAGTATCAATAATCACCACATCGGCGTTCATCTCCTGTCCCTGCTTTGCGGTTTCAAATGCAACCGCCGCAGGATCAGTATTCATCCCTTTAGAAACAACTGGTACGCCCACAAGATCACCCCACATAATGAGCTGATCTACTGCTGCCGCCCGAAATGTATCAGCAGCCCCTAGCAGCACTTTTTTTCCTTGCGCTTTAAATTGAGCTGCAAGTTTCCCTATTGTGGTGGTTTTACCTACACCGTTTACACCCACCACCATAATGACGTACGGTCCAGACACTTCTGGAAATTCAAAGTCAGTAAGATCCTCAGTATTGTTTTCAGCCAATAGTGCTGCTATTTCTTGCTGTAGAATGGAATTCAACTCAACCGTGTTGAGGTATTTATCTTTTGCTACACGTGCTTCTATTCTTTCAATTACTTTGACTGTAGTATCCACGCCCACGTCTGAAGTGATTAGCACCTCCTCTAGTTCATCAAGTACAGCTTCATCTACGGTAGATTTTCCTACTACTGCCTTGTTTAGTTTGGTGAAAAAGTTGGTTTTAGATTTTTCGAGTCCCTTATCAAGGGACGCTTTCTTTTGTTTATTGAATGCACCAAATAAAGCCATACTCAAAGGTAGAAAAAACAGAAAAGGGTACCCGCTGGGATACCCTTTTTGATTAGTGTAAATAGGAATTTTCGTGTGCTAGCGTTTATACACTTTGATTGTTTTTTGCAAATCCTTATCTACGATCTGAACAAGGTATAGGCCGTCTCTTAAGCCGGACATTTCAAATTCTTCAATCCCGATTCCTTGCTTGATGATTCTGCCTGAAAGCGTCATCAGTCTTACAGTGGCAGTTTCTGGCGCCCCTTCAATTGTCAGTTGATCGCTGACAGGGTTTGGATAAACAACTACAGCAACCCTTTCTAGCACAGTTTCACTGTCTTGCACAAACTCTTCTGATGTGACCATAAATTGTGCATTTGAGCTATTGGAACATCCTGTGATCACCACATCGTCAATGTACACCCAGTCGCTATTACCTGATGCATCACACCTAAATCTAAGCCGCGTAGTAGCGCTAAATGTACCTGTAATGGTCACTACATCACTTTCTCTCACATTATTTACAAATTCATCATCTCTGTTCCACTCCTCTACAGTAGCGTATGAGGCTCCGCCATCGGTGGACACTTGTAACCAGAAGTCTTCATTAGCATTATCCATACTGCGAGCTAGGTAGCTGAATGATACACTAATCTCCTCAAATGACGAGAGGTCTAGGTTGTCTGTTGCCATTGTAGAAGTAGAGCTATTGTCTCTAAGTCTGATACTGTAGGTGCCGTTTGAATATGGGGCATCGCTGGAGCTCCTGCGCGCATCGGAACCACCGTCATTCCAGATTCCCCACCCAGACTCAAAGTTGTTGGAATTTACCGTCACGGTAGTACACCCTCCGCCAATGGTTGTGCCCGAAGTAGTTGAAATTGCACTGGTATTCCCTGCGGCATCTTGGGCTTGAATTCCGATGGTATACGTGGTTGCCTCCACTAAGCCGGTAATATTAGCTGCGGTACCGGAAACGCTACCAAGATTACTTCCATCCAGGAATACATTGTACTGAGACACTCCCACATTATCAGATGAAGCGTTCCACGAAATGGTTAATGAAGTTTCTGCAATGTTAGATACCGCTAATCCTGTAGGTGCAGATGGTGCCTGCGTATCCGTGCCGCTTCCAGTTTGAATCGAAAGATCGTCAATTGCAATGTCGCTCGACCAGCCATTTCCAGTAGTACCAACAAAACGTAATTTTACAATTTCTTCTGCGTAGCTATCAAGGCTAAGATCTTCAGTATTCCATTGATTGCCCTGATTATCCGATTGTGACCAAAGCGAGACCCAATTTTGACCATCTAAGGTAGCTTCGACCGATAGAGAACCTACGGCATTGCCGTACATGTGATGCTGGAAGGAAAATGCGGCATCACTCACACCAGTCAAGTCAAAACAGGGACTTTCTAAGATGGCGGTTGCATTGTTCCCTATTTGACCGGGGCTATTATTAGTAGATGCTTCCAAGAAAAGGTAGTATGCACCTTGTACTGCTGAGCCAGGACCGGTATTGCTGGAAGGGGTACCTGAGTTTGTTCTGTACCAGTCGCCATCGTCTCCGCCCACTTGCGTCCAGCCTTCTCCTGATTCAAAACCTTGACTGTAGGGAAAGGAAGTAACTGTTCCGCTACAGCTTAGTGAAGCACTTCCGCTTGTAGTGACTGAGATTGTTGCCGGGCTACCACTCCCAGTAATACAATTTGCTACTACGCTTACACTGTAGGAGGTATTCAGGGAAAGCCCTGAAGTGGAATATGAGGTACCCGATACAGTAGAAGCGCTACCGTTTACTGATACTGTATAGGAGGTTGCTCCAGCTACAGCGTTCCAAGAAAGTGCAAAACTATTTTCTGATACACTAATAGCGGATAGATTGGATGGAGCAGCCAGGGTACATCCTTGCCCTGAGCTGGCCCCAGTTATAATCAAACTAAATGCCTGGCTTCCACCGGTAAGTGTTCCCTTGTGGGTGACTGTAATGGTGTAGCTTCCAGAAGCTGTTCCAATATCCACTCTCTCAAATGGATCGACAGTATTGTCGGTTTTGGCGTTTGAGTTGACTCCTGTTAATGCATATGGAAGGCTGGTCGTACCTCCTTTGGTTACTCTCACATCCAGGTCGTTTACTAGAACGGGTGTACTCAGATTCACGATGCCTGTATTTGCTGTACCGGCCGGATCGGTCCACGAAATGGATGCATATAAGGGCTCAGTTCCGGTAGCGTTTACTGTTACTTGGTAGCTTCCACCATTGGCAAGTGTTCGTTCATCAATAATTGAACTTACACCATTATCAGAAATGACTTCTGCTGCTTTTTTGGTATTCAGTAGTCCCCATCCAAAAACGGCATCTGGTCCTGAAATACCTGCATCGTCAGCAGTATGTAAAGCAAGCCCTTTTGCGGTTGCTGCACGCATAAATGTGCCATTTACATTATTGTAGTGTTGCTGTAAAAGGAGCATAGATCCAGCAACATTGGGTGAGGACATAGAAGTGCCGGTCAGATTAGCATATTCAGGGTAGTTCGGACTGTATTCAAAATTGATCGCCGAATAGACATCAGTTCCATTACCGGTTATATCAGGCTTTATCCGTAAATCATCCGTAGGTCCTTCGCTACTGCTGTTATTAATGAGTACGGTGCCAGTGATATTTCCATTTGCATCCACGCTTACATCTTGTGCATTGGCTACTACAAGATTATTTTTTGCTGTAGAGAAACCCGTAAGCTTGTCAAATTGGGAGTTTCCTTGCAGTGGAGAGCTGTTTGCCGTATTGTCGTTACCATCATTCCCTGCGGAATTCACCATTAGGTAGTAAGGGGCGTTGTAAAGGACCTGATCAAGATCTCTAGAATTTGAAATATATCCACCGCCGTAGTAGGCAGGTAGCTGCACTTGACCGCTTTGGTTTCTCCATCCAAAACCGTAGGAATGGTTGGAAACCAGCAATCCATTTGCCGCTGCATTGGCCATTTCAGTCAGGTCATTGTTCCAGGTGTAGGTCATGGCTGCTGCTCTTGGTGCCATTCCTTTGGCTGCCGGATTTGCACCATGCGCGATAATGGTACCGGTCACGTGCTGCATGTGAAAGCTATTTCCGTTCATAGTTGTCTCACCATCGTTGATACTAGCTCTGTTATTTCCCCCAGGACCGTCAAACTCCTGATGAGAAGTCTGGATAGCTCCTCCATCCCAGACACCTACCGTCATGCTTTGGCCATCGAGATTGAGACCAAGCGAACCGCCAATATTTAAGTGATTTGTTCTTGTAGAAATGGCAGCATCTACATTATCCAATACGTAGTAGATTGGAATTCCATTTTCTATTTTCTGGAGCTCAGCAAAACCTTGGCTTCCAATGGAGTAAGTGATCGGGATGTTATTTTTGGCCGCATAATCAAGAGCCTCCGTACGGAGATCGCTGTACTTTTGGTCGAGCTTCTTCTCGATTCGTACCAGTTCATTTGCATTACTTTTTCTGATCAGCTGCTGCTTTTGCGCGGCAGTTTGAGCAAACGTGTAGTTCAAACAAAATAGTAGTAGCGTGAAAAGTGTAGTTGTCTTCATAAATGCATGATAATTAGGTTTCTAATACCTTAAATTAAAACGATCATGCGTTTTTTCTTTTATAAATAGAATATTATTTTGTTTAATTGTTCTTAAACAAACTTATCAATTGAGAATGCAGGTTGGATAAATTGAAGATGATCTGGGCTTAGAGTAACATAAAATTGCACTTTTTTT
>JBCCLV010000138.1:0-6250 GCA_039026695.1 Bacteroidota bacterium | reverse complement strand
GGGGAAAAGGTCCTGAATTATTATACACTACCTGTAGAGGGGGGGGTGAGTGATATTGTAAGGGAAAACTACTTTACTGGTACCCATAATTTCGGGGTTTTTCTAGGAGGAAAAGAGGCAACTCATCCGGTACGATTCGAGCGAAATCTCTTCCTTGACAAAGCAGAGGACTATACCGAAGTGTATCCTAATAGTTTGGTATCCGAGTGGATTAGGTCTCTGAATAAAACACAACCGAAGTACTTCATTGAGAATACAATTTCTGATGAAGGAAGTGAATTCTTGAATATTCGAGACGGATATAAAGAAGAAGGGACCTTGGTACTTACTAAGGAAATACCAGTTTTAAAATTCACCGATGATTTTATGACAGAAAGCAATTGGACTGGCCTGGAATTATGGTCGGATCGAATTGGAAAAGAAAAGAAATTCACCGCGAAAAACACACTGAAGGGAGCTGAAAATAGATTTAGCAAGGGTGATTATGTTGCATTTTATGATACAGCTGTCGCCATTTCTTACGCCAAAAAGGAAAATGGTCCAATTGAAATTCCCGGCAGGTACTCAGACCAGAATTGGGAGTATTTAGCTTTTCGTGGAAATGGTGTTCCACCTGATGATTACCGACTACAGGCCGAAAGTCCTTTTAATACCGCAGGTTTTGGGTTACTTGATAATCCCAGCCCAATTAACGATAGCGTGACTTTTTTTACAGGAAGTGGGAAGCTCTTTTTTGCATCAGCCGATCTTATTGGTGATTTAGATAAGGCTGGAGATTCAATTAGCTACCGTTTTAGCGTAATTGGTAAATCGCAGGTAGCCGCATTGCCTCTTTTAGATGATTCTGATGGTAATTTACCGTTACTCATAGGAGTCTTGGCGCTGGTGATTGTACTTATCTCACTGCTGATTTTTTTGAAGAAAAGAAGTAATGGCAAAAGAACGTGACTCAGAAATGCTAAGCAAGTAGGTGGGCTTTACCTTAGTAAGGCAGGGTAGCGTGGGGGGGACTTGAACCCCCGACCTCCGGGTTATGAATCCGACGCTCTAACCAGCTGAGCTACCACGCCATGTGAATTTGCTGTGTTTTTTGAAACACCAACAAGAGGGGCCTCTTAAAACGGAACGCAAAACTAAGCAACATTTCTTTCCAGCGCTGGCTTGCAGGAATAGAAATTTTCCTTACCTTTTACCAAATTTCTAGCACATGGGAAAGCACGAGTACATTGGTGAATTTGAATTTAATGCATCGAAAAAAATGCTGTTTCCTTACTTCAGTACTGCATCGGGTTTAGCGCAATGGTTCGCAGACGATGTTAATATTAACAACGAGGATAAATCATATACTTTCATCTGGGATGGAGATGAAACCCATGCTAAACTCACCTCCAACCGCACAAATCACCACGTAAGATTCGATGTGGTAGATGAAGAAGATGATGATCCCAATTACTTTGAGTTTCAAATTGATATGAATGAGCTTACACAGTCAGTGTATGTACGTGTGACAGATTATTCCGATATGAATCAGGAAGAAGCCAATGAGTTATGGGAATCGATGATCTTGGATCTTAAAGAAATTGTAGGAGGATAGTATCATCCCTTTTTGGTATTCTTATTGCTAAGCGCTGTTTCATAACTTTGCAGAAGCATGAAAATAAGAAAGCTGGATGTTCTTATGATTAAGGCCTTTTTAGGTCCTTTTTTCCTGACAACTAGCATAGCTACCTTCATTTTATTAATTCAGTACTTACTTAAGTACTTTGATGATTTGGTCGGCAAAAACTTAGGCTTTGCTGTTTTTGGGGAACTGCTGTTCTATTTTTCTCTTAACATGCTGCAGAATGCGATTCCTCTGGGAGTGCTTGTCGCGTCGCTGATGACTTTTGGCAACTTAGGAGAACACTTTGAGCTCACAGCTATCAAGAGCGCCGGAATTTCCTTACTAAGAACCCTTCGTCCTATTTTTCTGCTCGTTTGCATTGTAGCGGTTGCCGTTTTCTTCTTCAATAACTATATCATTCCAGCAGCTAATCTGAAAGCCTACAGCTTGCTTTACGACATTAAACAAACAAAACCCGCGCTGGATATTAAAGAAGGGGCATTTTACAATGGTATTCCAGACTACAGTATTAAGGTGAAAAGTAAGTATCCCGATGGCAAAAGCCTCAAGGATATTATCATCTACGATCATACAGAGGGAAGAGGCAATAAAACTGTGATACTCGCCGACTCAAGTTTGATGTATACAATACTGGATGAGCGCTACCTGAAACTTGAGCTTTTCAATGGTCATTACTACAAAGAGGAAGCGGAATCCGGTAAGCAAATTGATAATTTCAATCGGACTAATTTTGAAAAAATGGACCTGGTATTTAATATGGCTTCATTTGACCTGAAGAGGCGCAACGAAGACCTCTTTCAGAATAACAGGCAAATGAAAAATATTGCCGAGCTCACTAATGATGCCGACTCCTTGAGAAATGAGATTGTGCAGCAGAAGATGAGCTTTGTACAAAATTCTCAGCGCTATCTTATTTATCATTTTCAAAACAAGGGTTTTGCTAAGGTTGAGCCGCAGATGACCGGTGACAGTCTGGTGATTGACAGTGCTTCCAGGAAATTCCCACGAATTTCAAAAGCTTCTGCAGGTATTTTTGATGGTGCAATTCTGAAGGATATTTACAGCCTTTTTCAAAAACAGCTTCAGGAGCGTCCCTTATCCAGACAAAAACCGATTAGACTCGATACTTCAAGGAGATCCCTGTTAGATACAGTAAAACACCAAACACTGTCATCTGTGCCAGATACAGTGCTTACGCCAAAGAAAAAACTAGCGAAGAGGGGCAAAATTGTACTTGCGCAAATCGATCTTGATACACTCACATTAGGTACGATGGATGAGTATCTTGAGCAGAATAGAACGAAGCCTCAGCAGATTTATAACGGTGCACTAAGCAAAGCGAGAAATATTAAAGTAAACCTTACATCAGCTAAGTCTAGAGTGCGCAATCATCAGCAGCAAGTAAATCTATATACGTATGAAAGAGATAGGAAGTACGCCATGTCACTAGCTTGTATAATCATGTTTATGATTGGTGCTCCACTGGGGGCTATTATAAAAAAGGGAGGACTTGGAGTTCCCGTAATTATCGCGATTTTCTTTTTCATCGTTTATTATGTGATTGGGAGTATAGGGAAACAACAAACCAAAGAACTACAGTTGGACCCTTACACCGCTGCCTGGATGTCCAATGCTTTTCTATTGCCATTCGGATTGTTTTTTTTAAGACAGGCTCGCATAGATGCCAGGCTCTTTGACATGGATATTTATACCATATGGATTGAAAAGCTCAAATCCAAATTTGCTAAGACAAGCAAATAAATCTACCTTTGCGCTTTGTAAGCAAAGACCATATAGATTAAGTCGAAATATGTACTTAGAGAAGGAAAAGAAAGAGGAAATATTTAAAGAACACGGACAATCAGTCACAGATACTGGCTCACCAGAAGGGCAAATCGCATTATTTACGTATCGGATCAATCACTTGACCGATCATTTAAAAGGTCAGAAAAAGGACCATTCTTCACGTTTAGGGCTTTTAAGATTAGTAGGAAAGCGAAGAAGGCTGCTAGATTATTTGAAGAAAAATGATATTGAGCGGTACAGAAGCATTATCGCAAAGCTCAACATCAGAAAGTAACTTAATAAGGGGGTCATTCATATGCCCCCTTTTTTATTCAAACCCAGCGTTGGCCCACTAGCCAGTCGCGTTCATTATTCATTATGATACCCAAACATATTACTAAAAAATTTAACCTTTCTGATGGTAGAGAGGTCACCATTGAAACTGGAAAACTTGCCAAGCAGGCCGATGGGTCTGTAGTCGTTAGCATGGGCAATGCCAAGCTACTGGCGACAGTAGTTTCTTCCCAAGATGCTAAAGAAGGCGTTGACTTTTTACCACTTTCGGTTGATTATCAAGAGAAATTTGCAGCTGCAGGTAAGATTCCTGGCGGCTTTCTTAAAAGAGAGGGAAAGCTCTCTGACTATGAAGTATTGATTTGCCGACTGGTAGATAGGGCGTTGAGGCCTTTGTTTCCCGAAGACTACCATGCAGATACTCAGGTTTTTATTCAATTAATCTCCGCAGATCACGATGTTTTACCAGATGCGCTCGCGGCATTGGCTGCTTCTTCTGCACTTTCTGTTTCTGATATTCCTTTTGGAGGCCCGATATCCGAAGTGAGAGTTGTTAAGTTGGGCGAAGAGTACAAGATCAATCCTTCTCCCGCTGAAATTGAAACTGCTACACTGGACCTGATTGTGGCTGGAACCTCGGAGAATATTATGATGGTAGAGGGAGAGGCAAAAGAGGCCTCAGAAGCCGAAATGCTAGACGCGATCAAAATAGCACATGAGGAAATCAAGGTTCAATGTAAGGCGCAAGATGAGCTTGCTTCCGAAGTAGGTATAGGTGAGAAACGTGCTTATGATCATGAACCTAAAGATGAAGATTTAAAAGCCGAAATCCATCAAGCTACATACGATAAATTGTATCAGGTGGCTGCTCAAAAAAATCCTAGTAAATCAGGAAGGAAAGAGTCATTCAAAGCCATTTTTGAGGAGTATACGAGCCAATTCTCAGAGGAAGAATTGGAAGCAAAGGACGCTTTTTTACTAAGAAAGTACTTTCACGATATTGAGAAAGAGGCAGTTCGAAATTTCGTCTTGGATAGCCAGGAACGTATTGATGGCAGAAAGCCTGCCGAGATTAGACCTATTTGGTCAGAAGTGGATTATTTACCTTCTGCGCATGGCTCAGCGGTTTTTACTAGAGGTGAGACTCAATCTTTAACTTCGGTAACCCTGGGTACCAAGCTGGATGAGCAGATGATCGACGGTGCAATGATCTCGGGATACAATAAATTTATTCTCCACTACAATTTCCCTGGCTTTTCTACCGGTGAGGTGCGGCCAAATAGAGGTCCGGGCAGGAGAGAGGTGGGACACGGAAATCTTGCCATGCGTGCCTTAAAGTCGATGATTCCTACAGAAGACGAGGGAAACCCTTACACAGTTCGTGTGGTGTCAGATATTTTAGAATCCAATGGAAGTTCTTCTATGGCAACCGTTTGTGCCGGTACTATGGCATTGATGGATTCAGGAATAAAGCTGAAGCGTCCAGTGTCAGGAATTGCGATGGGTATGATATCCGATTCAGCTTCAGGAAAATACGCTATCCTATCTGATATCTTGGGAGATGAAGATCACCTTGGTGACATGGATTTCAAGGTGACCGGAACGACAGAAGGAATCACTGCTTGCCAAATGGATATAAAGGTGGATGGTCTTTCGTACGACGTACTTGCCCAAGCCTTAGATCAGGCAAAAGAAGGCCGTATGCACATACTCGGTAAAATGGGTGAGACGATCTCCGAACCCCGAGAAAATCTGAAATCCCATGCCCCACGAATGGAAATGCTGCGCATTGATAGAGACTTGATTGGCGCTGTGATTGGTCCGGGTGGAAAGATCATTCAGGAAATTCAGAAGGAATCTGGAGCCACAGTTAATATTGAAGAAGATGATCAGGGAGGAAAAGTTAGCATATTTGCTGTTGACAGTGATTCCCTAAATAATGCTCTCGCTAGAATTAAAGCGATTGTACAGCAGCCTGAAGTAGGGGAGGTTTATGACGGTAAAGTCAAGTCGATTATGCCGTTTGGTGCGTTTGTCGAGTTCCTTCCTGGAAAAGATGGTCTCTTGCATATTTCTGAGATAAAATGGGAGCGAGTAGAAAACGTTTCAGACGTGATGGAAGAGGGTGAAGAGATCAAAGTGAAATTGATAGATATTGACAAGCGTACTGGAAAGTTCAAGCTCTCGCGAAAAGTACTAATACCAAGACCTCCTAAGCCAGAAAAGCAGGAAGACTAAGCTCCAGGGCGCTTAATGAGTAGTTTTATTTGTTTGGCTCGTTTTTCTTCAGTTGATATGATCTGATTTTGATGAAATACTTCAAGGGTCAATTGAATTGATTTTTAAACGCTCTTGTTACTGTACTTTAGTGTTTGATTAACCTCTATTTGACATGGCAGAAAAAGTAAAAGTTTTAATCATTGGTTCCGGACCAGCAGGCTATACCGCTGCTATATACGCTGCAAGGGCAGGTTTACAGCCTGTACTCTATCAAGGAGGCCAGCCTGGAGGCCAGTTAACGATCACCAATGATGTAGAAAACTATCC
>JBCCLV010000137.1:0-6360 GCA_039026695.1 Bacteroidota bacterium | reverse complement strand
TAAAAGAATACAACAATCGAAAATGAAGATTACACTCAATTATAAATCAGATTTTGAATTCATAGGTACCAATGAAAATGGGAACACTGTAAATGTGGACATGCGCCCGGACGAAGAAAAAGCGGGGCAATCACCTACCCAGATATTGCTATCGGCACTGGCAGCTTGCGCTAGCGTAGAAGTAGTGTCTATGGTCAAGAAAAGGAGAAAAGAATTTTCCAACCTGACAGTAGAGGTAGAGGGCACGCGCAGAGAAGAACACCCCAAGGCCTTCACCAAAATTCACCTGCACTTTATCATTACCTCATCGGACTTAAGCGATGAGGAGGCTGATCGAATCGTGCATCTTTCGGCGACAAAATATTGTTCAGTAGCAGGCTCTCTCAAGGCAGAGCAGACGCACTCTTTTAAAGTTCTCAAGCCATGAGTGATTTACTAAAAGTAGGTCTCGCACAAATTGCACCTATTTGGCTTGACCGAAAAAAAACCATAGAGAAGATCACTGGATACATTCAGGATGCCGCAAAACAGCAGGCAGAACTTGTGGTATTTGGAGAGGCGCTCGTGCCCGGCTATCCTTTTTGGGTTGATAAGCTGCATGGAGCTACTTTCAATTCTCCCATGCACAAAGAAATTCATGCTCGGTACATCGATCAGGCAGTCTGTGTGGAACAGGGACATCTGGATGAAATTTGTAACGTCGCAAAGGAAAAACACATTTCAATCTACCTGGGCATCATAGAAAAGCCACCCGAAAGAGGTGGACATAGCTTGTATTGCACCATGGCCTACATCGATCAGCAAGGAGAAATCCGGTCTTTGCACCGCAAGTTGAGGCCTACTTACGATGAACGCCTAGCATGGTCTCCTGGAGACGGAAATGGACTTGTAACGCATAAACTACCACCGTTTACGGTAGGCGGATTGAACTGCTGGGAAAATTGGATGCCGATGGCTCGAGCTGCACTATATGCTCAGGGTGAAGACCTACATGTTTCTATCTGGCCTGGCAGCAAGAGAAACACAAGTATGCTGGTACCCGTAATTGCGCAGGAAGCTCGCTCTTATGTGGTAGCAGTGTCCGGCCTATTCCGACCCGAAGACATACCGGATGATTTCCCTTATGCAGAAGAAATGAGATCAAAAACAGACGGCATCTTGGCAGATGGTGGCTCCTGTCTGGCAGCCCCGGATGGTTCTTGGGTAGTGGAGCCTTTTACCAATAAAGAAGATTTGGTAATTGCGGAGATCTCTCACCAAAAAGTACGAGAGGAGAGACAGAATTTTGATCCATCGGGTCATTATTCCCGTCCTGACGTATTGCAGCTTCACGTAAATTGGGAGCGACAATCGGTTGCAAAGTTCACATCATAGCAATGGTTGCCATCGTGACTAAAAGGCAAATTGATGACTTTTCCTGAAACAGACTTTCATCAAGAAAAATGGCAGATGAGGTATAATCAGTATCAGGTATTGGTGATTACCTTACTTCTTTTCTCTGGAAATTTCGGGATCGCACAAGACCCTAAAGAAGCGCAGGTCCGCTTTGAATCGGCGATTGATTGGCTCAACACAAAGCTGGACTATATCTATTATGATGACCTGAATAGCAACTGGTGGAACAACTCATTTTACATGAACGAAAACCAGGAAGTTACCATCAAGCAAATTTCCTCTAAGACACCGTTTACAGCCAATATCAAGAATAAGAACTATACGATTCGTAAATTTCATATAGCGGATATAAATCCATACACGATGGAAATCCGAAATGTAGATCGCTCCATGGGTAGATTCGTAGAGGGTAAACTGCTTGAAATTCGTGCCTTTGGAGAGCTGAAGAATTTTCACAAAACAATCAATAATCGGCGTGCCACCAGCACCTCTTTTCTCCATTTGTCTTTTCCCAAAGCGCTTACCGACACACTCACAAACTATCCTGAATTTGTAAAAAACAAGCTATACGAAGCTGTGGTAGCTGCAAGTACAGTCTATCGCTCAGACGTTGTGTCGCAGCCCGAGAAAGTACTGAGCTTCTTGGCAGGCTCTTTCCAATCGGATGATGCAGTGCACACATGGAAGGCTATACAAGTGCTCGAAAATGTACTGAAAATTGAAGACCAGGAAGTAATCACCTATTTTGGCTATGATCCAAAGCAGGGAAATTTCTACTTACTTCAGCTCTCTGAAAAAGGCATGCAAACGTCTATCTACCAGATGAAAAGCAGTCCCAACCTGGTACTGGAAAACAACGATGATCGATCTCAAATAATTGAGGTAGAAACCAAAAACTCCTTCATCTACCAGGGAGTAAAGTTTTACCGCAAATAGTCCTGGCAAATCGACTACTCTCATTTCAAACAAATAATACCTAATACCCGAAAATGCACGAAGCACAGCCGCATCGTGCCTCCTCTTCCCAGCTATTTCAACCTATCTTACGGCGATGAGTCAAGGTACCGATCTCACCCAAGGTAGCATTCCGAGAAAACTGCGACAGCTTACCCTGCCTATGATGCTTGGTATTGTAAGTATGGTCGCATTCAATTTGATCGACACCTATTTTGTGGGCAAGCTAGGAAAACAAGAACTCGCAGCACTCAGCTTCACATTCCCAATTATTATGATCGTTTTTAGCATCATTCAAGGATTAGGAATAGGTGCAACTGCCCTCATATCCAAATCTATTGGAAAAAATGATCGCAAAAAGGCTGCTAGAGAGACCACAGATAGCATCTTCCTCACTTTGATGCTGACGGGGATATTTGTAATCATTGGACTTCTGACCATGAGCCCTACCCTATCACTATTGGGCGCAGATGGAGATACTGGTGATATGGCTGGTCAATACATGCGAGTTTGGTACTTCGCCTTGTTTTTTGTCTCTGTACCTTTTGTGGGCAACAGTGCCATAAGAGCTACTGGAGATGCCAAAACACCAACCTACATTATGCTCTTTGCAGTACTTGTCAATGCTGTTCTGGATCCCATCCTGATCTTTGGGTACTGGGGATTTCCTGCGCTCGGCTTGGAAGGTGCGGCCATCGCAACCGCTGTATCCAGAGCGCTTACAATGATTTTATCCTTTTACATTCTTATCAAGCGAGAGCGGTTAATCACCTTTGAGATTCCCTCTCTTAAGGTAATTACAGGATGCTGGAGAAGCATTCTCTTCATCGCGCTACCTAGCGCTTTGGCGAGGGTAGTTGTCCCCATTGCAACAGGCATTGTCACCGCATTGCTTGCCAGCTCCGGAGAATTTGCAGTAGCCGCTTTTGGAGTTGGTAGCAGAATCGAATTTCTGGCGAACAGCCTCATTTTCGCCTTGGCTGCCTCTATTGGTCCATTTGTGGGTCAGAACCTTGGCAAGGGTAAGCTGGATCGGGTCAAAGAAGGTGTGAGAATTAGTAACTTATTTGCCTTTTTCTGGGGGCTATTTTCCTGGGCAATATTGGCTGCATTTGCTCGGCCGATAGCATTGATCTTTAACAGCAACGAAGAAGTCATCGAAACGGTAAAGTGGTTTCTCTGGATTGTCCCGGCCGGTTTCGGCATGCAAGGAATACTGAGCGTTATCAACAGCAGCTTGAATACTATCAACAAGCCTCTCCAGGCATCTGGCGTAATTGTCATTCAAATGCTTATAGTAGGACTTCCCTTGGTATACCTGGGTCAGCATTTTGCACAGGTACAGGGAATTTTTGCCGGGCTTGCATTGACCTATATTTTTGGTGGACTGATCTCTTTATTTCTCAATAAAAAGATCATGCGAAATATGCAGACTTGAACTTTCGGATTGCATAAATTGAAGTGAAAATTCACTCAGATAGCGGTATGGATGTTTTAGGCGAGCTCAAAAAAATAGACCAGTTCATGAAAGTCCCTGTGCAACAGCTCCAATGGCTGGCCAGCAGGGTAGAGTCACAAGTGATTCGCATTGGAGAAAATCTATTCGCTCCTGGTGAGCCAATAGACAAACTGATACTGATCACCAAAGGAAGCATCACCATAAAGCTCCAGAAAAAGAATCAGCTACAGACCATAGGACAACTCAAAGCACCTGCAATTTCAGGGCTGTTGCCCTATTCCAGGGCTACTAATGCGCAGGGGTATGGAGTGGTAGGTAGCGATACGCAGATCTTTACCCTGGAGGGAGATCACTTCAATGAAATGATCTGTAATTGTCATGAGCTCACTACTGTACTTGTTCATGAAATGAGTACGCGAATCAGAGAGCTTACCAAAAATGCCCAGATGAACGATAAGTTGCTCTCCCTTGGGAAGTTATCTGCCGGGCTGGCACACGAACTGAATAATCCTTCTGCTGCAGTAGTACGAAGTTCCAAGGAACTGTCTAAGCATTTAAAGTACGCACCGGAGCGCTTTAAGCAAGTAGTGAAAATACAGATGGGAGATCAGCAAATTGATGTAGTGAACGAGATGTTGTTTGCCAAGATCAATGCAGGCATTCAAAAGGTCTCCCTCATAGAGCGAAGCGAGCGAGAAGATGAGCTTATCTCTTGGCTTGACGAATTAGATTATGAAGACCCTGAAGAATTGGCTGACAATGCTCTGGACTATGGTTTTACCATCGAAGATTTTGAACTGATCGGAGACAATACGCCGCGTGAACACCTCCCTCCTGTACTCAATTGGGTCAACCAGGTGATTACCACAGAAAAACTGGTAGGCGAAATAGAAGATGCCTCCTCCCGAATCAACAACCTGGTCTTGTCTATAAAGAGCTATACCCACATGGACCAGGCACCGGAAAAGGTTCCAACCGATATACATGAGGGCCTTGACAATACGCTTACCATGCTGAAGCATAAACTAAAGTCGCACCAGATTGAAGTCTCCAAAAATTATAGCGAAGAGCTTCCACAGCCAGAAGTGCTTCCCAGCGCGATCAATCAGGTTTGGACCAACCTCATCGACAATGCCATTGATGCCATGGATGAATCGGAGCATCGGAACTTAAGTATTACTACCTCTGCTACCTCCGCTCTATTTACCGTTGCAATAGCAGACACAGGGAAGGGAATTCCAGAAGACTTAAAAGATCAAATCTTTGATCCCTTTTTTACCACCAAAGCAATTGGTAAAGGCACGGGACTTGGACTGGAAAATGTGATGCAAATAGTAAAAATTCAGCACAATGGTACTATAGAGGTGAAGTCCCAGCCCGGAGAAACCATATTTACAATCTGTATCCCAATTAAGAGCGCATGAGTAAAAAACCAATCATATTTTTAGTAGATGATGACGAAGCGGTGCTACGCTCTGTGGTTCGGGACGTAAGATCTGAATATCGGAAATCGTATCGCATCTTGTCTACGACTTCTGCAAATGAGGCGCTTGAGACTGTCAAGGAACTAAAGCAGCAAAATGAGACCATCGCGCTGTTTCTATCCGATCAGCGAATGCCAGAAATGCTGGGGGTGGACTTTTTGGAGAAGACACTTACCTTTTTTCCGGAGGCAAAACGGGTATTATTGACAGCTTACTCGGATACTGAAGCGGCAATCAAAGCAATCAACACTGTGAGCCTGGACTACTACTTGCTCAAACCCTGGAATCCACCGGAAGAGAAGCTTTACCCAGTACTTCACGATCAGCTGGACGAATGGCAGGCTTCTTTTATTCCCGATTTTTCCGGTATTCGAATCATCGGCTACCAATGGGCACCCAAGTCCCATCAAATTAAAGATTTTCTGGCAGGAAACCTGATCCCTTATCAGTGGTTGGACATTCAGACTGACGTGGAGTCACAATCAATAATTTCCAATCACGATCTTGATGAAAAAAAGCTTCCAGCCATCATTTATGAAGATGGTACTGTACAGCAAGACCCTTCTATCTCAGCAGTTGGAGAAAAGGTGGGAATGAACGTGCAGGCGACCCAGAAAATGTATGACGTTGCAGTGATTGGAGCTGGACCTGCGGGCCTGGCAGCAGGCGTCTACGGAGGTTCTGAAGGCTTAAACACCATTCTGATAGAGCGCAGGGCTCCCGGCGGACAAGCAGGTACCAGCTCACGAATTGAAAACTATCTAGGTTTTCCCAAAGGACTGAGTGGAGCAGATCTCTCACGCAGGGCCATTACCCAGGCCACACGGTTTGGGATTGAGTTTCTCTCACCGCAGGAAGTTACCAACCTTGAGATCAAAGACAACTATAAGATCATCACCCTAAAAGACGGTAGTGTAGTAAATGCCAAGGCCATCGTAATCACTACCGGGGTAGACTACCGCAAGCATCCTGCAATAGGAATTGATGAATTTACCGGAGCTGGTATCTACTACGGCGCTGCTACCACCGAAGCTAATGCCTGTAAAAATCAGGAGGTATATATCGTAG
>JBCCLV010000136.1:0-6465 GCA_039026695.1 Bacteroidota bacterium | reverse complement strand
GATGAGATAGAAGCATTAACGAAACTACTCGGTGATCACTAAATGGACATAGAACAACGACTTATTAGAATTGAAAATCAATAAACTATGAAAAAGGCAATAGATGTAACAACAATGCTCCTGCTCATATTGGTATCTAAGTATACCTTTTCGCAAACGAGTCAGCCGAAAGTAAGCACCATTGAGTTTGGGCCGTGTATTGAATTTATCGGCGGGTATTTCGTAGATCCAGAAACAGCGCAAAAGCTGGTGCCTAACAAATACGCACTTGATGTGTCTGATCAGGGTACCGTTACTGCACAGGTGAGAGCAATCAACTGTGAAAGCATACGAATTACCTACGAAGATGGTACCGTGAAAGAAGGCGGAATGCATATTCTTTACCAGCTTGGGGCGGCAATTAAACCTCCTGTAAAACTCGAGCCTCACCCGTACCTGAAGGAAGGAAAAAAAGTAACAGAGTACCACGCGTATGCCTACAATACCTTGACCAACTACGAGCCCTTGGCGGAAGCCCTGACACTATCAGGTATCAGTGGTGTGCATTTTACAGATGCCTTAACGCTCAATACAGGAGACAATGACCCGAACAGCTGTGACCTGGTTCCAGTTTATGGCTCCATTGCCTCTCCCGAAAACCTGGCCCTGAGCTTTTCAGGAAAAGTACGTGACCTGGGACTTCAGGATGAGGACAGCTGTGAGTTTGGCGCAAATGACATCACGACTTCCGAGCGGGCTGTTTGGTACACTGATGGAGCATTTGGTCTTGCCATTTCAGATACCGCGGTACCCAATTCTCAGATTTTGCTGTACAATGCCGACCCAAATACCTACCAGCCTTATCCTGTAGCGTACAGCCCTACTGGAAAATCCATGAAACTAATCGGTGGTGATGATATCAAACAGTTTTCTTTTACCATGTCTGGACTGCTGGAGCGAGGAGAAGTCTTCACCATGCTTCGACCAGTACATGAAAAAGAGTAGATCTGTGAAGAAGAAGAAAACAACGCAAATCATACAAATCAAAAAATACCTATGAGCAAAATACTTGCTTTTGCTGGCAGCAATCATCAGCAGTCTATCAATTACAAACTCGTGAACTTCGCTTCTACTAAGCTAAGTGCCGAGGAAGTACACCTCTTAGACATAAGAAGCTGGAATGTGCCTATTTATTCGATTGACCATGATCCTGATGAAACACCTTCCGAGATTTCGCAGCTTATTGACTTGATCAAAACGCACCATGGATTCGTCATATCCACCCCTGAACATAATGGCAATATTTCAGCATTTCTGAAAAATATACTGGACTGGCTGAGCAGAAGGAGTGACCAGGTTTTTGAAGGTAAACCTGTGCTCCTTTTAAGTACCTCACCTGGCGGTAGTGGAGGTGCTAATAGTCTGGACTACCTGGAAAAATCACTACCCCGACAGGGAGCCTTAATTGCTTCAAAGTTTAGTTTACCTTCATTTTACCAAAATTTCCGAGAAGAAGATTTGAACGATGAATACAGGGAAAAACTACAAACAAGTCTTTCTGAATTTAAACAAGCTATAGCAAAATAACGGTGCAAGCAAAACTTAAATTCAGAGCTCTACTTGTCTTTACTGTATCAATCCTATTCTCCTGGGCACATGGACAAATACCGCAAGGTTTTAAGAACCAGCGAGCAGAAGAGCATTACGATTACCTAAAGGATAGCCTAAATCGGAGGGGGTTCAATGCCATAAAGTACATCCCTTTGGGAAAATCCAACAACAGCTACTTAAGCCTAGGTGGTGCAGTTCGTGCGCGCTATGAGCATATAGAAAACCAACTTTGGATTCCTGAAAACAATGAAAGCTTTTACAGCCAGCGTATCACACTCCATGCTGATTTTTATGTCGGGAAAAACTTGAGGTTCTTCGGAGAGCTACAGAGTGGATACAAAACAGGACAGAGAGAATTTCTACAATCGGATGACCTGGATCTTCATCAGGGATTTGTAGAATGGAAGAGTGCAAACAGTAAATTTTTAGTCAGGGCAGGAAGACAGGAGTTAAAATTCGGCGCGGGGCGACTGGTAGATTTTGGATTGGGTCCTAATGTAAGACGGACTTTTGATATTGGGAAAGTGGATATTTCAATAGCCAGCGGGAAAATTCAAGCTTTTTACGGAAAAGAAGCACGACTAAGTTTCGGCGTGTTTGACAACCGATCGGGGGTACTTCGAGCATCTGATAATCCAAAATTGTGGGGTATCTACAGCCAATTTCCCATGAAGTTGCAGGAGAGCAAAGACCAGCGCCTGGAAGTATACTACTTCGGTTTTGAATCAGTAAGAGCAGGATTTAGCGATGTAAGCGGCGAAGAACTGCGACATAGTATTGGTACGAGATTGTTTGGTACCATTAATCGCAAATTCACCTACAACTCAGAGTTTGTTTATCAATTTGGCTCGGTAGGAAACAGCACGATCAGTGCGTTTAATTTTGAAACAGACTGGAAGTACCGCCTAGCAGGATTTAACTGGCGACCGACTCCAGGCCTTAAACTGGACTGGTCTTCTGGAGATCGAAGTGTGAATGATGGTAGAATCAATAGCTTCAACCCCATGTACGTAAATCCCGCAATCTACAGTTTGGCTATTCTGAACACCCCTGTCAACTTATTAAGTCTCCATCCTTCTTTGACGCTTTTTCCTACTAAAAAATTAATGGCCCAGATCGAGTATGTAATTTTTAGAAGAACCAACAAAAACGATGGATTGTACCTGCCACCTAGCCGGCTTAATAGAGCCGCTGATGGAGTTAGTGACAAGCAAATAGGAAACAGCTTTGCCCTATTTATGAAATACAGCCACAACAAACACCTAAGTTTTGATATTAGAACATCTTATTTCTTCGCGGGAGACTTTATTGAACTGACCGGCTCATCAGAGAATGTATTCCAGTTCGCAGCTACAGCTAGTGTTACATTTTAATGAGGGGAATAAAAAATGCAGATGCGATTGCCTAGTAAATACTATCTGCTTTCGCATATATTAATTCAAAACTCTTAAAAATCGCTTCTTGCCTTTTCCTCGCCCAAAATATCACTTGGCGGATCATCTAGGTTTATTGCAAAGCAGAGTGGTTGGTCTTTTTCTAGTGAATCAGGCAACTCAATTACTAGCTCATCCTTTTGCTGTATCCAATTCAATTTAGTCGTATTTCCCAGTAATTGAATGTCTTCGATTACATCATTCACAATTCTGTTTTCGTATCCCAGCGCGCTTAAGGAGATGGTTTTCCGCTCGTCCGGAACCAACCAAATCGCATATACTGTCTGGCCATTCTGGGTGTAACGAAAATCATCAGAGGTAAATCCTTGCTCATGTGTGTTTCCATGTAGCTTCATAGATGCGTTAGTCGGACCTTGCCCAAAAACCTGAAAAGGCCTGGTGCTGTAAATGGCTTCACCATTCACTTGTAGCCACTCTCCGATTACTTTTAGAACCCGTTGCTGCGGTTCTGGGATCTCTCCCTGCTTGTTTGGTGCAACATTGAGTAGGAGACAACCATTTTTACTAACTACATCGATCAAATCATGTAGGTAAGACGCTGGCGCTCGGAGCGGATAATCGCTGGTATATCCCCATTTCCAGCCGCCCAAAGACATATCTGTCTGCCATGCTTCTGTCCTGATCCTGTCCAACTTGCCACTCTCAATATCTAACACTGCCGCTCCGTCGGGAGCACCTCGATAACGTATGTTTTTATAATTGAGCACTACTTCCTGTTGATTTGCTAGACCCTGATTGTAATAGTCTGCAATGATCTTCTTTCGAGCATCTTCATACGCAGGCTCGCTAAAACCCAGATCAAACCAGAGCAGATCAGGTTTATACTGTGTCATTAAATCAGTGGTTCGCTTAGAAAAATGCTTTACGTAGGCTTCTGATGCTGGCTCCCATCTTTGGTGCGGTTCCCAATAGAAATCTTTAAGTTCAGGATCGGTTGTTTCATACTTGTCTTCATAAGTCCACCAATGCCAGCCGTACGCAAAATGTGAAGAAACACCCACCTTGATATTCCGGGAACGTGCCTCTGCAAATATTTCCCCTACAATATCCCTCTTCGGACCCATATTTACGGAATTCCAGCGTGTCACTTTTGAATCGTACATCGCAAAACCGTCACAATGCTCACCAACAGGAACGATGTATTGTGCGCCGGCTTCCACGAACAAGTCCACCCATGCTTTTGCATCAAAGTTCTCTGCTTTGAACATCGGGATAAATTTGGTGTAACCAAAGTCCTCTGGTTTGCCGTAGTTGGCAACATGATATGCATAAGCCTTTGAAGGTTCGGTACTTGGATTGCCTAGCGCATCCACTTTTCCTTCATTCCACATATGAAACCCGTACCACTCAGCTGAACCGAAGGCGGGCACCGTGGTGGGTCCCCAGTGGATGAAAATTCCAAATTTTGCATCCTTGTACCAATCTGGGATCTGGTACGACATTAGCGACTCCCAGGTAGGCTGGTACTTGTTTTTCTGCGCTTCCGCGAATTGGGAAAATATAACACAAGTGAATAGCACCGCGTATCTGAATTCCTTTTTCAACATTTTTCCTTTTTCAACATTGATAAACAAATTAACCACGACCGTTGACCTTTCATCCGCAAAAGTTTTCTCCTCCTCAACAAAACTGCTTTGAAATTATTTCTTCAACTCACAAATTGTCCATTGTTGAATTTCCAGGTTTAGCGTAATGCTTTTAGATCAATGTTTAAAACGATCAAAGTCTGAACTACTATTTTAGCAAAATGCGTGATGCGCTTTACCTAAGTCGAATTACTATACTCATGAAAAAACTAAACAACCCTGTTCTATTCGTACCTCTTGCATTTGCAACTGTATTCTGCTCCACCCCAGAAAATGACAATAAACCCAACTATGAAGAAAACTGGGAATCGCTCTCCAAGGTGAATCAAACTCCTGAGTGGTTTCTGGATGCAAAGTTCGGGATCTATACGCATTGGGGTCCAGTTTCAGAGGCACTGCTCGAATCAAAAGAAGGAAGGTGGTACAGTGGCTGGTACGGAAAAGCCATGTATGAAGACGGCAAGAAGGTACCCACAAGAAATGGGAAACCAACCAACAACTTTCTTCACCACAATGAAAAATATGGAGATCCAGCAGAATTTGGTTATGATCACGTCATTCGTCAATTCAGTCCTACTGCATTTGATGCAAGTGTCTGGGCTGAACTGTTTGCCGCTTCGGGAGCAAAGTTCGCCGGACCAGTTGCCATGCACCACGACAATTTTGCCATGTGGAACGCAAAATCAACTCGTTGGAATTCTATGAACTACGGCGGAATTGATCCATCTGCTACACTCAAGCGCGAAATTGAAAGCAGGGGAATGAAATTTATGGCATCTTTCCATCATGCGTTCACCTGGAAGTATTTTGCCCCCGCACATACATATAGTAAAATCAAGCCTGAAGACTATGATCTCTACACAAGTCCCCACAGTCTGGATTCGGACAGTGTAGATGCAAGATTTCGTACTGAATGGTGGGCCAAACTGAAAGAATATATTGACGTATATGAGCCAGACCTTATCTGGTTTGATTGGTGGCTTGAGAACCTACCAGAAGAAGATCGAATCAAGTTCCTGGCTTACTATTACAATGCCGCGCTTGAATGGGGCAAAGAGGTAGCAGTCGCTTACAAAGAGTCAACTTTCCCAATTTCCACAGCGATCAAGGATTATGAAAGGGGTAGACCCAATCAGCCCAAGTCACCAGCCTGGCTTACCGATACATCACCCGGAGCCTGGTTTTACCGCACCGATGCAAAATTCAAAGAACCGAACGGACTCATTGATATACTGATTGATATTGTAGCTAAAAACGGAGTGATGCTGCTAAACGTACCACCAGATCCCAGTGGGGCTATTCCTGAGGAAATGAAGGAACTCCTGCTAGAGATGGGGAAATGGCTGAAAGTAAATGCAGATGCTATCTACGGCACACGACCGTGGACGATCTTTGGAGAAGGACCTACCAGACTACCTGAAGGTGGCCATAAAGTGGAAGAAAAGAAAGCCATTTCCTACACAAATCTGGATATACGCTACACTAGGAAATCAGATAAGGAATTTTACGCAATAGTAATGGACCATCCGGACCAAGAGATCGTAATGAAATCCTTGAGTACAGACATAGGCGTACTTAACTCTAGGATTTTGAGCGTTACCCTTCTGGGTAGCACTGAAAGACTAAAATGGGAAAGAGATACACGCGGGTTGGTAGTTTCACTTCCGCATGCCCTGCCGCAAGCTCATGCCTATTGTTTCAAGATCCTGCTTGAAGGCTACACCGAGAATGATATTGGCGGAAACGTGGCTGCTCACGAAGATGGCGAATGATGCAAATGTGGACTGAGTGAATTCTTGCAAAAATTCAGATTACTCTGCTATTAGGTAATTGGG
>JBCCLV010000135.1:0-6907 GCA_039026695.1 Bacteroidota bacterium | reverse complement strand
GGCGCTGGCCCGAGCGGCTACTTAATATAACGTCTAATTATATAACAACATCCTTAGAAGCAGAATCTAAATGAACATCAATCAGGAACGTGCACGTCAATGTCCAGCTTTGCTGGTTAACATAATATCATTATATAATCTAAGCTGACAGATAATCGCCAAACAGCGCAGCAGTAATAAATAACAGCTTTGTTATATAATTTATATTATGTTTAATAGAAAACAAACACGCGGAGGTACTTGCATATCGATCATCAACGCACTCTTTCTTACACTGCCTCGCGTCCCTCATTTTGAGACTTAATTCCCTTGGCTCTTTCCATGGGCTTCTTAGCGTGTATTATCAGCTTCTCAGTCAACTCGTTGAGTAGCGCCGGACTGCCATCGTATTCAAAGCCCATCTCACGCAGCTCCAAAACGATTTTCCCGTATGTCTCAGCTTTGGTTCTGGAAAATTCAGCGCTGTTTTGCAGATACACCGCTTCAATTACACCTAGTGACATTTTCAACAGGTTGTAAAGCTTCTGACTTTTGCTTTCTCTCTCTTTCTTGAAGTGCTTTCCATATACTTCAGGTAAAAGTTCCTTAAGTCTTTCAAAATGCTCTTCTAAATCAGGATGTTTCTCTTTTGTCATTTGGCTATGGCATTAAGTGTTTTGATCAGTTCGTTGGCTACTTGGTGTTCAGTACTGGGCGCCAACGCCACAAACCTATTGATACTTTCAATCGCTTTCTTGTATTCTTTCAAAGAAATCAGCACCAAACCTAAATTATAGAACCCATTGGGATGCTCAGGTGCGATTTCTGTACTCAACTCATAGTGAACACGTGCGAGCTCTAGATTCCCGAGCTCTGAATACACATTCCCAAGGTTATAGTGCGCCTCAAAATGGCGAGGATTACTGCGTAAAGCTCGTGTAAGAAAATCCAAAGCCTTGGTGTGTTCTCCTTGTCCTGATTTCAAAATTCCAAGATTACAAAGCGCATCGTCGACGGATTGGTCATTAGCCACCGCTAAGAGATAATATTTTTCCGCTGCTGGGTCTCCTAGTTCATCTAGTAATAGTGCTTCCTCAAAAAAGTTGCCCCTTGCAGGCATGGACACAACAGGCGTATCATCTATCTTCTTGAACAGATTTAACTGTCCGTAATCCTCCAAATTAGGTTTTCTCTTCCTCCTGACCTTTTTATGCCCCAGCTTCTCAGGAGGCTGCATCGGGAACTGTACTACCCGCGACATCACTAGCTGGCTTTTCGTTTCACTTCCTCTTCCACTTCTTTCTTTTTGGCCTTTTTCATGGGTTTCTTATCCTGCTTCGCCTGTTCTATGCTGGCTTTTAAAGCTGTCATAATATCTACCACCTCAGGCTCTTCTTCCACAAAGGAAATAATCTCATTGCCTTGGATTTTGCTGTCGATCATGGTGCGCAATGCTTCATTGTACTTATCCTCTAGTTCAATCTTTTTGAACCTTTTGGTCATAGACTTTATCAGCATGTTTGCTAGCTTAAGCTGCTCATCATCCGGCTCCTCCTCTATGCGAAGATTTGGTACATCCTTGATATTTCGTACCTCATTGGGATATCGTAATTTATGAATCATAATCCCTCTATCGTGAGGTGCAAGAAGTACCGCACTCTCCCGATCTCTTAGTACTACCTTCCCTACTCCTACCTTTCCAGAGTCTCGTAGCGCCTGGCTCAAAAGCGAATAGGTCTTGCTGGCTACATCACCATCGGGGCCTGCAAAATAGGGTGATTCATATAGCGTTTCATGTACTTCTTTAGCATCCACAAATCCTTCTATATCAATGACTTTAGTGCTCTTAAGCTTCACTTTTTCAAAGTCATCCGGTTCCACGATCACATATTGCCCTGGCTCATATTGGTAGCCTTTCACCAGATCTTCTTGTCGTAAGACGTCTCCAGTTACCTTATCTCTTTTCTCATATTTCACCGGATTGTTTGTGTCTTTTGCTAGCAAGTTGAATTGAACTTTCTGTGCAGTGTCAATGGCATTGTATATACGTATGGGAATCGTGACCATAGAAAACCGGATATGTCCTTTCCAAATTGCTCTCATTTCTGCGGAGTTTTAAGTTCTGATCAAATTTAAATGTTTGCCTTCAATAAAAGCATATAACTATTTGATAATAAATTAATTATGCTAATCTATATTTCTATGGTTTACTCGTCATAGTCTGCATTCTGCTCAACATATTTTATAATATCCCCGGCGATATTCTTACCTGTCGCTGCTTCAATTCCTTCTAGACCTGGCGAAGAATTTACCTCCAGGATTAGCGGTCCGCGACTGGATTGCAACATATCAACACCTGCAACTCCAAGCCCAATTGCCTTGGCAGCTTTTAAGGCAGCTCTTTCCTCCTGGTCACTCAATTCTATAATTTCTGCTGTACCTCCTCGATGCAGATTTGACCGGAACTCCCCTTCCTTACCTTGTCTTTTCATGGCTCCCACTACCCTATCTCCTATTACAAAAGCGCGCAGGTCTGCACCACCTGCCTCTTTAATGAATTCTTGTACAATCACACGTGCTTGTAATCCATTAAAAGCTTCCAGGACAGATTCTGCAGCCTTTTTGGTTTCGGCAAGCACCACTCCTAGCCCTTGAGTACCCTCCAGTACCTTTATTACGCAGGGCGCACCGCCTACTGCTTCTATCGGTGTTCCCACATCCTTGGAGTAATTTGTGAAAACGGTTTTCGGTAACCCCAACCCTGCCCTGGCTAAAATTTGTAAACTCCTAAGTTTATCCCGGGACCTTACCAATGCCACAGATTCAGTTGTGGAAAAAACGTTCATCATTTCAAATTGGCGGACGACTGCTGTACCAAAAAAAGTCACCGATGCTCCGATCCTGGGGATGATCGCTTGAACATCCGATACCTGTTCCCCACGGTAGTACACTTTGGGCTTTTTCTTCTCTATCTCAATGTTGCATTTGGAGTGATCTACTACAATCATCTCATGGCCTTTCTTCTCACCTGCTTCAAGGAGTCTTTTAGTGGAGTAAAGCTTAGGGTTTCTCGAAAGAACAGCTATTTTCATTTCCTGTCTTTTAGGTTGGCATTGATTCTTACACCAAAAGTTCGTAACAATTGGCAACTTTCAAAAAACTGACTCGACACATCAATGTTAGCAGGAATATGCACGATAAATACTGCGAGGATTTGGAGTATGCTTCTATTTTTGCCGCTTTGCTAAATAGCGTGGGATAATTACCATATTCGAATGAAAGATTTTGTAGAAGAATTAAAGTGGCGGGGCATGATTCATGATATGATGCCTGGAACCCAGGATGCCTTGGCTGAAAAGAGTACTAGCGGCTACATTGGTTTCGATCCCACTGCCGACTCGCTACATATCGGTAACATGGTGCAAATTATGACCTTGGTACACTTCCAGCGGTGCGGTCATAAACCTATCGCCCTTGTGGGAGGTGCTACAGGGATGGTGGGTGATCCTTCTGGAAAATCCGCAGAGCGAAATCTCTTGGATGAAGAAACCTTGAACCACAATCTCTCATGTGTCAAAAACCAGCTATCTCGTTTTTTAAATTTTGAAGGTGAAAACGCGGCACAGATCGTCAATAACTACGAGTGGTTCAGAGAATTCAGTTTTCTGGACTTTATACGAGACATTGGAAAACACATCTCTGTCAATTATATGATGGCCAAGGATTCGGTAAAATCGAGGTTGGAAACGGGGTTGTCATTTACAGAGTTCTCGTATCAATTGGTGCAGGGCTACGACTTTTACTATCTCTGGAAAAATCATGGTGCAAAGTTGCAATTGGGTGGTTCTGATCAATGGGGAAACATTGTGACGGGTACAGAACTGATTCGCCGAAAAGGTCAAGGGGAAGCGTTTGCCATGACCACCCCGCTTATCACGAAAGCTGATGGTTCTAAGTTTGGGAAGTCTGAAGGAGGCAACATTTGGCTAGACCCGGAGAAAACAAGTCCTTACAAATTTTACCAGTACTGGATCAATGCATCCGACGCAGATATTGTCACTTATTGTAAAATATTCAGCCTTAAGTCGAGGAAAGAAATTGAGGCATTGATTGCGCAACACCAGGAGGCTCCCCATCAGAGACTTTTGCAAAGTAGCCTTGCCAATGAACTGACCGATCGCGTACATGGTAGCGCTGCTCTCGAAACTGCTACCAAAGCCAGCGCTATCCTGTTTGGAAAGTCTACTTTTGAAGACCTGGAAAGCCTAGATGAAAAAACTTTACTACAAATTTTTGAGGGCGTTCCGCAGGCAGAGGTTTCTAAAGATCAGCTAGCAAATGATGTGACCACCTTTTTGAGTGAATCCACAAAAAAAATCGTTTTTAAATCGAAGGGTGAAGCGCGGAAAATGATTCAAGGTGGTGGGGTAAGCATAAACAAACAAAAGCTTGATCAACCTGATCAACTGGTAAGTATGAAGCTTCTACAGGATAAATACCTGCTCGCCCAAAAAGGGAAAAAAAATTACTTTCTGATTAAAGTAGTGTAAGATTATACGCGTTCTTTAGGATCCTATTGATTTAGTCCACTCTGCCGGTCTTCAGTTTGGCTAGTTCCTCTATCAGCTCAGAGGAAATATTGGATAGCGTAGCATTTCGTGCTTTGTAGGTCTCCATTCCAGTCGCCAATTCAGTGGAAGATGTCGCTACTTCTTCTGTGCCTGCCGCAGCTTGTTCCGCAATTACCACCACCTCCTCGGTCAGTCCTACCACGTTCTTCATACTGCTTTCCTGGCTTTGGCTGAAAGTCGTGATTTCATCACTGACTTGATAAGTATTTTCAGATGAAACCAATATTTGCTCGAATACTATGGAAGCTTCTTTAGACAATTTTGTGCTTTGATTTACACGGTCATTCATTTCGTGGATAGCATTTGCAGTGAGATTCGTATCGCTTTGGACTTCATTGATCAGCTGCTCAATCTGCTTGGCGTTGTTTCTTGAATCTTCAGCGAGCTTTCGTATTTCATCGGCAACTACTGCAAACCCTCTACCGGCTTCACCGGCTTGTGCGGCTTCAATCGCAGCATTTAGGGCTAGTAGATTTGTTTGACTGGAAATCTCAGCAATCACAGTCAAAACCTGGCTTATCTGATTAGACTTGGTTTTCAGTACGTCTATGTTTTCTCGTGTAATTCTGGCTTGCGTCTCAATGTCGCCAATGCTTCCCACCAAGTCATTGAGCATGGCCACCCCTTTGGTGCTGCGTTCAGATCCTTCCCTGGCCGCAGCATTGATTTCCAGCGCCTTTGTTTTCATGTCTCCTGCCGACTGAAGCGTTTTCTCAATTAACTCTGAAACCTTATCTATCTTCCCTAATTGCGTTTGCGTGCCTGAGCTGATCTGTGAGATGGCAACTGCAATCTCATTGGTTGTTGTATTCATTTCCTCACCGGTAGAAAGCATCTCTTTTGTTGAAACTTCTACCGTCTGAGTTGCACCCATTATACGATCAAAAAGTACTGAAATCTGAGTTAAAGATTGGTTTATACTTATGGCCAAAGCCGCAATGTCTCCTTTACTTTCTTTCTCGTAACGTACGGTGAAATCGCCTTTCGCCATCTCTGTAAAAATTTGCCTTACTTCTTCAATAGGCAATGAAAGTGAACTCAATAGCTCGTTAGTAGATTCTGCAATTTCCAGCCAAATTCCCTGTTTTCCTGCCAGGTCAATTCTTGCGCTTAGGTTGCCATCATCTTCTGCTTTCTTTAAGACATCACTCGTTCCAGAAAAAATCAATTGCAGATTATTGCGCATTTCAGAAAGCTCATTTCCTAATAAGTTATCCTCTTCGAAATCAGCAGTTGAGTAGTCTAAATTTCCTGCGCTGATTGATTTGGCTAGCTCCAGATATTGCTTTGTGCTATCTACCTGCCTGTCCAGGGCATTAAGCATATCGCCGATTTCGTCGGTTCTTTTCTCATTGCTTTTTTCTACTAGACGGCCTTTCGAAAGATCTACCAGCTTGTCTCTTACCGTTGCTATCGCTTTGGAAAGCTTACTGCTAAACCTAATTACAAGTATCAAACCTAAGGCAAGTACTGCCAAGGAGATAGCTGCTGATCTCCACACAATGTTTGCAACCTGCTCTTCTACTTGCAACCTCTTTTCCGCTACCGCTAAATCAATAGAATCGGTGTAAATACCAGTTGCCAGCACATAGTCTAGTGGCTTGAAAAGACGTGCATATGAAAGTTTATTGTAAGTCTCTTTTTCCCCTGGCTTTACCATTTTGTAGTCCAAGAAAGCTTTACCATCTTTTTCAGTCAGCTTCGCACGCTCAGCGTAGGAATTTTGACTTTTCATATCATCTGCATCATTGAGAAAATCACTTTCCATGATTCTCTCATTTAGTTGCGGGCTTGCAGCATGCATGATCATTTTGGGTGGATCCGATGTATCTGTGATCCAGTAATAACCCTCATTCCCATCATACCGCAACTCCGACAAGACGCGTAGGGCACTTTCAGCATCGCCTGTATTTTTATACTCCGTTTGCAATAGATCAAAAGCGACATCTACCAGATTGGTAAGCCTTAGTCTTGCTTTTTGGAATTGCTCATCTTCATACTGCTGAATGTCTTTCTTCGCTCGGCGATTTACGTCGTAAACGGTAAAGACTGTAATGAGCACTACAGGTATTGTGAGCAGCAGTACAGATGCGATGATTGTTTTGTGGTGAATACTCATCGTAATTAGCTGGTTTTGGTTTGAAGACGAAAAATATAGAAAAAGGTTGGATAAAACGTAGGTACCTTCTTTATTGTACCAGTAGACAAGAATTCTGAACCATTTTAAGAGCTACTGTCATTTTTGCGATTGTAGAGTAACTTAAAGCCATCACTTACCTGTCACTTGATAAAGGACT
>JBCCLV010000134.1:0-7281 GCA_039026695.1 Bacteroidota bacterium | reverse complement strand
GTACTCGCAAGGTAAACTTACCAAGGACAATTATGGACGCGATCACCATCCGCGATGCTTTACCATGTGGATGGCTGGAGCAGGAGTGAAACCCGGAATGACTTATGGAGCCACTGATGATTTTAGCTACAATATCACAGAAAATCCAGTACACGTGCATGACTTTCATGCCACCCTCATGCACCTCATGGGTGTTGATCATGAGCGTCTCACCTTCAAATCACAGGGTAGGCGTTTCAGATTGACGGATGTACATGGGCACATTGTAAAAGACATTTTATCCTAAAAATTTAGGAAGGACGAGAATAAAACACGGAATAAGATCAAGAAAACAATAAGCAGCATTGATAATAAGCCCCAACCAATGACCAAACGCAGAACCTTTATTAAAAACGCAGCACTTGCTACAGGTGCAGCAATTACACTTCCTAATTTTTCCTTCAATATAGTGAGTGGTAAAGCGAGCGAAAAGTTGATTTTGGGTCACGGCGATTACCAATATGAGCTGGATAGAAATTGGGCGCAAATGAGTAAAGCCCATGTGCCCATTCTTAATTGCCATGAAATGGTCATGGACAGTAAAGGCCGTTTGATCATGATTGGCGATCACCCTGAAAATAACGTGTTGATTTTTGATAAATCAGGTAAGTTATTGGACTATTGGGGTACAGCTTACCCAGGTGGCCATGGATTGACCCTCTCCACAGAAGGAGAAGAAGATTTCCTTTTGATTGCCGATTCTGGTTGGTACATGGACAAAACAGGGAAATGGATCAAACACAATGGCAGGGTAGCAAAAACCAAGGTGACTGGAGAGGTGCTTTTCGATATTGGACATCCGCAGACAATTGGCATCTACAAACCAGGTGATCCTTTCCAGCCCACTGAAACGGCGGTGGGTCCGAATGGCGATATATACGTAGCGGATGGGTACGGCTCTGATTTTTTGATTCAATATTCAGCAAATGGAGAGTACATCAGGCACTGGGGAGGTCGGGAAAATGAAGATCCCAACTACAACCTGAAAAATGCACACGGGGTGGCCATTGATTACCGCGACAAAGAAAATCCCATGGTCGTTTGTACCTCCCGAAATCAAAAATCCTTTAAGTATTTCACTTTGGATGGAAAGTATGTGAAAACCCAGGTGATGACCAATATGTCTGTCTGTCGTGCGGTATTTGATGACGATAATTTATATGCCGGAGTTTGCTGGTCAAAGCCCATCGATAGGCCTTTTAACTGGAAAGAACACACGGGTTTCGTGACGATTATGGAAGGAGATAAAGTGGTGTCCAATCCTGGTGGCACGGCTCCTCAATATCAGGGTGGTAACCTGCTGTCGTCTTACCAAATGCCTGGAGCGCCCATCAGCCATGGTCATGATGTATGCGTGGATGAAGACAAGAACCTTTATGTGTGTCAATGGAACGCAAATCAGACTCCACCACTAAAACTGAAGCGCGTATAGCCTATGGACTTAGAACTGTTTTTTGGTCGATTTCACCCGCTGATTGTGCACCTGCCGATCGGTTTTTTGCTCTTGGCAGCACTGATGGAAGGACTGGCAGTGCTGTACAAAAAGAAATTTGGTAACCTGAATGCTGCGATCGGTATTGCCCTGCTTCTCGGAGGAATAGGTGCCGTTGCCTCTGCTGTAATCGGCTATTTACTGGCGGGTGCAGGAGGATACGATGAATCCACCTTGGAGCTGCACAAGTGGATGGGTATAGGTCTGGCAGTTTTTTCTTTCGTGGGCTGGATATTGAAAGTGGGATACCTGAAGGTCTCGCTTTTTGCGCAGCGAGCGATTATTTTCAGTCTGGTGGTAATAGTATCGATCACGGGCCACCTCGGCGGAAACTTGACACATGGAAGTGATTACCTGGTTGCGTATGCTCCTGAATTTGTAAAGGAAATTGCCGGGGTTGAGACAGAACTGGTACAAATGACGGATCTACCTCTTCGACCGGATTCTATTAAGATCTTCAAGCATTTAGTCAAACCAATTCTGGAAGCGAAGTGTGTGGCCTGCCACAATCCAGCTAAAACCCAGGGAGGGCTTTTGATGACCACAGTAGAAGGTTTGAGCAAAGGAGGAAACTCAGGTGCTTCATTTCATGCTGGTAAGCCTATGGATAGTGAGTTATTTTTAAGAACCACCTTGCCGCAATCAAGTCAGAAGTTTATGCCTCCTAAAGGGGAGCCGCTTTCCTACACCGAACTAAAACTTATCGAATGGTGGATTACCGAAGGAGCCTCGTTTGATGCTTCAATCGCCGAAGTGGAGCCATCCAAGAAGATCAAGTCTTTATTGCTCAGGGATTATAACATTGATACCAGTCCAAGACCTTACTACGATTTAGTACAGGTAGATCCCTTGAAGGAAGAGACTATTGAGGAGTTGGCACGAGCAGGATGGCAAGTCACCACCCTGGCAGCAGACCATCCGATGTTGGAAGTCAGTTTTAGGGCCAGTAAATTGACTGTTTCGGACTTTGATCCATTGCTGAAAGCGGCAAAGAATATCACCTGGATTGACCTCAGCGGAGTGCAGATCACAGAGGGTGCACTGGCCGCAATTGACCAAATTACGCACCTTACTCGACTGGATTTGAGCAAGAGCAGAATTATGGAAAGTGAATTGTCTTCTTTGAAGGGACTAAGGAACCTGGAACTTTTGAATTTGCATAGCACTCCGATTTCTGATGCGGCTATTGACCCACTTTCCGAACTCAAGTCGCTTGGCAAGCTTTTCGTGTGGCAAACTGAAATTACCGAAGAAGGGGTTAAAGCGCTTAAAGCCTCCTTGACCAAATCTGAAATCATCTCAGGCTTTGATACAGCAAGTAAGCCTACCTCATGAAGCGTAGGGACTGGATCAAGAAAAACCTGCTTTTTACTTGCGCAACTGTCCTAACTCCGCTGCTCGATTTACAAGCTGGTAAAAAGCGAAGGAAAGTGCTCTTTGTTGGGGATAGTATTACTTCGCATGGGGGTTTCATCAAATATCTTAATTTAAAACTCAAAGTAAATGGACTTGATGGCCGCTATGAACTGATAAACGGTGGGCTTAGTGGAGAAACGATCACGGGTCTCACTGAGCCAAGTCATCCGGGACCTAGGCCTTACTTATTTGATCGACTGGAAATAATGCTGGATCAATATCAGCCGCTAGTAGCTTTTTTCTGCTACGGCATCAATTGCGGCATCTACCAGCCGATGGATGCAGCGAAGCTTGTGAAATATAAAAGTGGTTTAGATCGAATTTTGAGCGTTTGTGCAGCGCAAAAAATCAAGCCGGTTCTGATGACTCCTACACCCTTGGCATTAAAAGCAAAGCTTAAGCAGCAATTGCGCCAGAATCCGCCCAGTGAATGGTCCTGGAGAGAACCATATCCAGCGTATTCTGAGGAGGTAGTGAAAGTATTTGCAGAAGTGGTCAAAGACTGTGCATCTAAACAAGTGCAGGCAATTGATTTGTATACACCTTTGTTGCGGCAGAAGGCCCGAGCTTATGGATCTGATCCCATTCATCCAAATGCTGAAGGTCATCAAATTATTGCCACTACAATTTGGGATCAATACAAATTTTGAGGGAACCGGAGCATTCGTTTAAATGAAGCGCTTCACCTGCGCTTATGCCAGTGTTTTTGAATGGAACTTTTTCTGACAGTAGTAGCTTGCCATTGCTTAAATAACAACAACAGAAAAAGCTTAAATGGAAAACAGACTTACAGTAAAGGCTACTGAACTACTTTCTCCAAACATGAGGAGAATTACTTTTGAAGGAGAACACCTAAAACAACTTTCAACCGAATCGGATGGTGCATATGTAAAACTTCAAGTTCCATCCATTGCAGCAGATCGCGGCAAAGGCCCGAAAATGAGGCCCTACACCATCAGAAAAGTACTTGAGTCCAGGGGTGAGATCTTTATCGACTTTGCACTACATGAACCCGCTGGTCCTGCCACTGCCTGGGCTTTGCAGGCGAAAGTAGGAGATGAAATAGGCATGAAAGGGCCTGGACCAAAAAGATTTAACGATTCGAATGAGGGTTGGTATCTTTTTGCTGCGGACATGTCCGCTATTCCAGCAGCTATAGCGTCTATAGAACGATTACCAGCCAAATCTACAGGTATCGCATTCTTTGAAATAGTGGACAAAAAGGACATGCAGGAAGTAGCTAAACCTGCTGGCGTTTCCATCCAGTGGATAATCAATGAAGACCCTCATAAAGAAAACGACAAACAGCTCTCTTCAATTAGAGCACTTGAAATCCCTGAAGATCCAAATGTTTTTGTTGCGGGCGAAAACAGCACTGTGAGGAAGATAAAAGAGCACCTAATGAAAGATGCTCATTTCCAAACAGCGAAAAATGTTTACATGAGTTCTTTTTGGAAAGTGGGAAAAGTAGAAGAAGATCATAAAATAGTCAAAGTCTCTTACAGCGTTTAATTCTAAAAATTCATTCGGTTCAAAACCGGGAGCACTTCCGTAGGAAAGATCCATGCTGTGAGCGTATCTGCGCATTCCTTTGTGCTGCAAGAGAAAGCGTTTCATTGGAGAAAAAGCTACTTTAGGATATGGTAAAAGTAGCATCATGAGTTCTGGAAAGAAGCGATACGGTATTTTGGGCTTGATATTTTTCACTGTGGTGATAAACTATCTTGATCGCACCAACATATCTGTTGCGGCGCCAGCTATTATGGAGTCCTTGAATTTTGACTCTGTACAAATGGGTTACATATTCGGAGCTTTTGGATTGACTTATTCAATTCTACAGATCCCCGGAGGTATTTTAGTGGATCGTATTCGGGCGAGGTTACTTTACAGTCTTATGCTTGGTCTATGGTCCTTTGCCACGCTGCTTCAGGGGTTGGTCAGTTCTTTTGTTGCCTTGGTTGGTCTTAGAGCCAGTATTGGCGTTTTTGAAGCGCCATCCTATCCTTGCAACAATGCCATTGTAACTCGCTGGTTTCCCGATCATGAAAGGGCTTCCGCTATCGCGATATATACCTCGGGCCAATTTATCGGTCTGGCATTTTTATTCCCAGTGCTTACTGAGCTTCAAGTTTGGATCGGTTGGCGAGGTTTGTTGATCACCTCGGGTGTGATTGGAATATTTTGGGCGGTGATCTGGTACATCTTTTATCGAGATCCTGATCAGCACAAATCAGTAAGTGAAAAAGAGTTGGATTTTATCCGAGCAGGAGGTGGCCTTTCGGCCATCAAAAAAGAAAAGAAGCCATTTTCCTGGAGTGACTTGAGAATTGCGCTGGGTTACAGGAAGCTCTGGGGATTATACATCGGGCAGTTCTGCATGGGTTCCGTAAGTATTTTCTTCCTTACGTGGTTTCCCACTTACTTGGTTGAGTACAGAGGACTAGACTTTATCAAATCCGGTTACCTGGCTTCATTGCCATTTTTGGCCGCTTTTGGAGGAATTTTACTTTCTGGGTTTATTTCAGATCGCCTTTTAAAAAAGGGCTATTCTGCAAGCATCGCTCGAAAGGTACCCGTGCTGACCGGCCTCTTGCTCTCAATGGCCATCATGGGGGCCAATTTTACTGATGACATCTCATTGATAATTACTTTTTTGGCTGTTGCATTTTTTGGTAATGGAATAGCTTCTATCGGATGGATATTTGTTTCCTCACTGGCGCCGAAGCACTTGGTAGGTTTGATAGGAGGTGTATTCAACTTTATTGGAAGCACCACAGGATTTATTATTCCAGCAGCGATCGGTTATCTGGTTCAGGAAGGTGATTTTGCACCAGCACTTTATTTTATCAGCGGACTTACTGTTTTAGGTATTTTCAGCTACCTATTTATTGTGGGTAAAGTCGAGCGTATTGAACTGAAGCAAGTAGCAACTTGAGATAGAGAACTTTATGAAGATTGCAGATATCAAAGCTTACCCCATTAATATTGGATGGGGCAGCCAGCTTAATATAAAAGTGGAGGCTGATAATGGGATGTATGGATGGGGTGCATCAGGTTTATCAGGTCGCGAGTTAGCCGTAGCAGGTGCTGTGGAGCATTTCAAGGGATTACTTCTTGGGCAAGATGCCCGACAGATCGGTGCGCTTTGGCAGCACATGTACCGCGGACAATATTTTGAAGGAGGCAGGGTGCTTACCGCTGCGATTTCAGCCATTGATATTGCTTTGCATGACTTAAAGGCAAAGTCTCTTGAGGTTCCCGTATATGAACTATTGGGTGGAAAGCAGCGAGAGTACGTAGAGTGTTTTGCCTCACTAAGGTTTCGAGACCGTGATGAACTCATTGAGTACGGTCGTACCCTAGTGGACGATGGCTGGAAGGTGCTAAGGCTTGCACCCGCTGAGTTTGAGACCCCTCAGGAACTAGGGAAAGATGTGATGCGATTTGAGCCGCGAGAGTCGATTGCCCAGATGGCCAAGTGGTGCATGGATTTGCGTAAAGAGGTGGGAACGGAGATTACCATAGGGATAGATTATCACACACGTTTATCACCAGCAGAGACCTGTTCGTTTATTAACAGGATGCCAAAAGGTACCATTGATTTTATTGAAGAGCCCATACGAGATGAAATGCCTGATGCCTACGAAGCGCTAAGAAAAATGGTAGATATACCATTTGCTATAGGAGAGGAGTTTAGTAGTAAATGGCAATTTCAACCGTTTATTGAGCGAAATCTTACCCAGTTTGCCAGGATTGATGTCTGCAATGTGGGTGGGCTTACTGAAAGTATGAAAGTTGCGGCGCTGGCAGAGCTACACTACATCGACTTGATGCCTCACAATCCGATCGGACCAATTTGCACAGCTGCTTCCCTTCATCTTGCTGCAGCTTGTCCCAACTTTAGCTATCTCGAAGAAATGCGCACGCCTATTTTGCAGCCCGGATTCAATAGCGCTGAATTTTACCCTCTGCAGCCCATGCCAGAAGGCCCTCGCTATAAAGTCCCGGATGCGCCCGGTTTGGGCATTCAGTTCAATGAGGAGCTAGCTGCGACTCAAAAGTTCAAGCCAATCACGATCCCACGGCTTCAGCGTGGGGATGGATCATTGACGAACTGGTAAAAATTAGTTTAGATCGACAATTCTTTCAAGATCTGTCGCACTTGGATATCCCAATAAAGAATTGACAGTTAGGTACCTTTCAGAATTAATTCTGTATAAATTCCCTACGTTATTTTAGTAGTGCTTTACACCCAACAGCACAGCGATTCATTCTTGATGAGGACTGCGTTTTTCTACTATGTTCCGATGGTCTAAGTGATTTTGACCGTGTAG
>JBCCLV010000133.1:0-7354 GCA_039026695.1 Bacteroidota bacterium | reverse complement strand
TTCAATTTGTTGTTGGTACTCGGTGCTACATCGGTAATACACTCACCATTAGTATTCAATCCCTCGTTAAATACAGATCTTTATATTGTCATGGCTGGCACCTTCCTCCTCTTCTTATTTATGTTTACGCTAAATAAGTTCAAACTTGATCGTGCCGAAGGAGCAGTATATCTCATCGGCTTTTTAGCTTACTCTTACTATCTATTTGTGAGAGAAAATATTCTACCAGGAATCTTCTAAAACTGAACTTCATGTTACAAAAAATTGACCCGGCCTCAAGCAAGTTTTGGGGGTCTCTGGCCTCTTTGGCAAATAATCAAAACGGAAGCATCAAAGACCTATTCAATGAGCCCAATAGAGTCAAAAAACTAAGCTTTCAGGACGGTGACTTTCTTTTTGATTTTTCCAAGAACAGTGTTTCCTCTGAAGTTTTAGCTGAGCTTTTGGGACTGGCGAAGGATTGTCATCTAAAAGAGGCAATTCAAGCGCAATTTTCAGGTGTGCATATCAATGAAACTGAAGATCGGGCCGTATTACATACCGCTCTTCGAGACCTGAATACAGAGGGGAAGAATGCGGAAGACGTACGTGCAGAACTCAAAAAAATTGAAATTTTTTCAAGCCAACTGCTGGATGGCACCTGGAAAGGGTACTCAGGAAAATCAATTAGGGACATAGTAAATGTAGGAATTGGGGGATCAGATCTTGGACCAAAGATGGTTGCCTCGGCACTCCACGATAAATGGACTACCATTACCCCTCATTTTATATCCAATGTAGACGCATCGCAGCTACTTGAGGAAGTCAAGCACCTGGATCCAGAGACCACATTATTTATTGTTGCATCAAAAACTTTTACCACCCAAGAGACCATGACCAATGCAGAAACTGCAAAAGCATGGTATTTAAAAAATGGAGGCTCAAAGGAGCATATCGCTAAACACTTCGTTGCGGTAAGTACGAATGCAGATGCTGTAAAAGACTTTGGTATCGCAGAAGAAAATATGTTCATTTTTTGGGATTGGGTTGGCGGCCGATACTCCTTATGGTCAGCCATTGGTCTTGGCATTGCTTGCAGTGCAGGATACCAAGCATTCGAAGAGCTTCTCAAAGGAGGCCATGACATGGATCAGCATTTTCTACACACGGAAATGGATCAAAACATCCCTGTGATTGCTGCGCTGATAGGCATTTGGTACAATAACTTTCTGAATTACGAATCTTTAGCCATTTTACCGTATGACCATCGTTTACGATTCTTATCTTCCTACCTACAGCAGGCAGATATGGAGAGTAATGGAAAGTTTGTAGGAAGAGACGGAAAGAAAATTGGGTACCAATCAGGCCCAATAATTTGGGGTGAGCCCGGCACAAACGGCCAGCACGCATTCTACCAACTAATACATCAAGGCACGAAAATTATCCCTACTGAGTTTATCGCGTTTGTACATCCTGGGCACTCGCATCAAGACCACCATGAAAAGCTTTTAGCCAATTTTTTTGCGCAACCAGAGGCACTGCTCAACGGAAAGTCTGAGGAGCAAGTAAGAGAAGAAATGGGGGCCTCTGTGGATGAGAAGTTAGTGCCATTCAAAGTCTTTGAAGGAAATCGACCCTCAACATCAATTTTGATCAAAGAGCTTACGCCATTCAATCTGGGAAAACTGATTGCCTACTATGAGCACAAGATCTTTGTACAAGGCGTGATCTGGAACATCTTCAGCTTTGACCAATGGGGGGTTGAGCTTGGCAAGCAATTGGCAAAACCTATACTCTCAGAGCTACAAGGTGGAGAAAGTGGCTCGCACGATCCTTCCACTACCGCGCTTATCAAACGCTTTCAGGAGTTGCGTAAATGATAAGCTAGAATACCTGTAGCAACACCCACATTGAGCGATTCAGCACCGCCAACTTGAGGGATGGAAACCCTCTCACTCAATAACGCTTCCAAAGAAGGTCTGATACCATGCGATTCACTTCCCATGATTATAATCGATGGCTCAGAAATAGCAATTGCATGCAAAGAAACTCCAGAAGAGTCCGCACCAATGACCTTCACTCCTTGAAAAGACGTGAGCAGCTCCGCCAGATCCTGATAATAAGCATGCACACGGGTAAACGAGCCCATGCTGCTGGCGATCGTTTTCGGATGATAAAATTCAGCACAATCCGTAGTGCATACCAAGTGTGAAAATCCGAACCAATCCAGGGACCTTATAATGGTTCCCAAATTTCCGGGATCGCCTACACCATCCAGTACGAACAAATGGTCCGATAAGGGTAAATCGTACTTTCGCAGCGGCTTCTGCTGTACCACCGCAAGGCACGCCTCGTTTGTTTTAAAGTTTCCGATTTTGGAAAGCAGGACTTGATTTACCACTTCAATACGCAGATTGTCAAGTGCAGTGAACGATTGCACTTCATCCGTTGTGGCAAGAATCATATCAATAGAGAAGTCAGAGTTGACGACCTCATTTACATTTTTCTTTCCCTCAACCAAAAATCGATTTTCGAGGGTGCGGTACTTTTTAATTTTAAGCGATTGTATAAATTTCTGTTCTCTCTTAGTGAGCATGAGGAAGCACCGACTGGTTAGGTTAATAAATCAAATATCATTATTTGCTGGGATATTCCTGAGTTCTTGTTTAGGCTCAAAGTTTCTCGAAGGAAATGATCAGATACTAGCCAAACAAAAAATAAAAGGCATATCAGGTGGTTTACGAGATCAGTCTTACACTTTACTACCCAAGCAAAAGAACACCCGATTCTTTAGCTACCCTTTTACTCACCTTGCCCATATATACCAGCTTGGTGAAAACGGAGTTGTCTTTGGTCCAAAAATAGAACGCAAAAAAATGCGTCTGAAAGACAAAGACGAAATCTATCGCCAGCGGATCCAAAAAGCGGGTTCACAGGAAAAGAAAGATGGGCTGCGAGCAAAAATTGAGCGAATTACGAAACGGAAAACGGCAAAGATCGAAAAGAAAAAAGATGCGCCCCAACTGACACTAATTCCAGGTTTTGATGTGGCTAAAGCAAGGCAGAAAGAGGTTGCGATAGAGCAGAAATACGACCAAAAAGTAGCGTCGGCAAAAAATGAGAAACAGGAAAACCGCCTAAGGGCTCGTAAAGCCAGGAAACTGGACAAAAAGCAAAGGAAGATCAATCAGGGAAATCAGCTAATGCGATGGGGGGAACCTCTTTCAATTTACTCTTCAAATGAAGCACGTATTGCAGCCAATAACATACAGAACTACTTGTATAGCAAAGGCTATTTCAAAGCGGAAGTAAACATAGATACTGCCCGTCTCGACAGCTTAAAACCCTTCAAGCGGTTTCGAAGAAGGACACGTAATTGGTTTAGCCGAATTGCAGGGGCCAAGCACCGATACATTAATCTTCACTTAAACGTAGAGAAAAAATCCAGATACGTAGTAGACTCAATTCAATTTGATATTAAAGATCCGGGTCTGGCTCAGCTTCTTCGGGAGAATTCAAAGAACCAACCCCTTAAGAAAGGCTTCTATGATCAGAATATGCTTGCAGCGGAGCGTGATCATATCTACAAACTTGCAATCGATAATGGATACTATGAGTTTTCGAAACAGTTTATCACATTCAAGATCGATTCAACACAGCTTGGGCGTGATACTTTAATGATTAGAGAAATTATTTTCAACCCTGAGGGTAGAAGCAGACATAAAATATTTGAAATCGACTCCATTATCTTCTACTCGGAAGCAAGTGTGAGACAGAGTGTAAAAAGATCCATTTCTACATTCGATAACATTACTTTCAGTTTTGGTAGGAAAAGATACCCGGAGCGCATCCTGGACTGGCGTATTCCGATGGAAGTGGGTGATAAATATAGCCGATCACAGACCATCGAAACACAGCGCCAATTGTCGTTTCTGGACAATTTTAAGTTTGTAAATATCAATTACGACACTACTGGAAATACCTTCATTGCCAATATTTTCACCTCACCTTTCGAGCGGTTTCAAACATCAAGTGAATTTGGACTAAGTAGTACACAGGGTAGCGATGGGGTGGGAAATCCCGGACCCTTTTTTAATGTCAATCTAAAAAACAGGAACACTTTCAACCTCTTGGAAGTCATTGGTCTCGATTTCAATGCAAAACTGCAGGACCTAAGTAACGTAAGTGGCGACATTGAAAATGAGTTGACAGGAGCATATACCAGCCGCCAAATTGGAGGCGAGCTGTCTTTCAGCTTTCCGCAGTTCGTTTTTCCCATTGGAAACAACTATCAAAACCAAATCGGAAAGTACAATCCTAAAACAAGATTTTCTTTTGGCGTTATCTACGAAGACCGTATCAGCGAGTACAGAAGGCTCGAGTATAATGGCGCAATCGCCTACAGCTGGCAAATACAAGACCGTGTCAAGTATACCATTACGCCTGCAAAGATCAGGTGGATAGACTCACAGAATACGGATTCCTTCCAGGCGTTCATTGAGGAGCTAATTGAGTTGAGAAATGCATACGCAAATGCCTTCAGACCTGCGGTGGTAAACAGTAGCTCTTTTGAGCGGATTCAGAATTTCGGGGCGTACGCTTCAGGATCCAATGGAGCCTTCTTACGTACCTATTTTGAATTTGGCGGACACATGAATAGTCTTATTTCTGGTTCCTTTTTTGGCGATGAGTTGGAGGAGTTTATTTACATCAAAACCAATGTAGATTTCCGCAAAATTCACCGATTGAGCAGTAAGTACAACTTGGCATACAGACTAAATATAGGGTATGCTCGACCCTTTGGTTCAAATCGTGGACTGCCGTACGACGGCTACTTCTATGCAGGAGGCAGCAGTAGCATTCGCGGATGGAGACCCAGGAGACTGGGACCGGGATCTTTTGCAACTTTCATCATTGATGATGAAGGCAATCCCACCTCTACATTGAATGATGAAATAGAGCAACCTGGTGAGGTTCTAATCGAGTCTTCGATTGAGCTTAGAAGAGACCTGGTTGGCTTTGTAGAGGGGGCGCTTTTCCTCGATGCTGGTAATGTCTGGCGGATAGAAAATAATACCGACGACACGGAATTTGATGCAGCAGTCTTTCGTCCCTCAGACTTTATAAATCAGGTTGCTGTTGCCGGTGGTGCTGGTGTGCGTTTTGATCTACAATTTTTGATTTTACGCCTAGACCTTGGGATCAAAATGGTAGATCCTGCCAAGGATATCGGTAGCCGCTTTCTGGGTAGAAATATATTCGACAATTTCGGTGATAATACTGAGATCAATATCGGGATAGGTTATCCTTTTTGAGGGCTTGCAGTCCAATGAAAGCTAACCATGTCCTGATAGGTTCAAGGAGTTCGTGAAGGTTAACAGCAAGATTAAAAGAGTAAACTTTAGTTTTATATTCTTTAGAATTATGGGCTCAAAATTGAGGCCAACGTAAAGCTAGCAGGAGTGCGTCCCGAGTTTGGCCAATTCCGATAAAGCTAGTGAATCTGCCGTGCCCAGCAAGGGGGTACTCAAAAAGTATCCGGAGTGTACCACATTCGGAAAAGTTAAAATACTTGCAAGCTACTGTCATTGGAAAGCACTGACTTTTCCACTTGACCGACCCGATTTCCAGCCGCTGATTCATGGTAGATTTTCATTCAAAATGGAAGAAAAGTAACTATTCGCATTTGTGCTAATGATTATTATTAGCCTTATACAATTCTTGATATTTGTTTACCCTAATTTCATAATAGGCTTGTAGACATTTGTAGTGGACTCTATCGTCGACATAACTCATACCAATTTTTTCCAACACTCTTCTAGAAGCTACATTTTCTACGTGTGCTGACGACACGATCTTCTTGAGATTTAATTTTTCAAAACCATACCTGAGCAATCCTTTGGAAGCTTCGGTAGCATATCCATTATTCCAGAATTCTCTTTTCATTCGATATCCGACTTCAATTTCAGGTGTGTTATCATAATACACTAGTCCACTTGCCCCTACAAAACAGTTCTTTACTTTTAATTCAGTCGCCCAAATACCCAAGCCAGGTTTTTTGGTGTAGTGAGAAATGAGCATTTCTAGTTCTTTTGTCATTTGCTGATGGGTTCTTATTGATCCATCTCCCACATACTTCATGATTTGAGCATCACTATTCATCTTAAACAACTCTTTGAAATCTAATGGGGTTATTTGTCGCAAAATCAACCTGTCAGTTTCAAGAATTTTCATTGTGCAGTTTGAGTTGAATTATCATTTGATTTGCTAGTAATGCTATAAAAATTAGTTTCAGTCCCAGCGGCTAGATGCACCAAGATAGCTCTGCTAGTCGGAGTAAGCAAGCCAACACTCACAACAGTGTCTACAAATCACCTCGTTTGGAAGAGAAAATCCAGAAGTACAAATGATAATAGGAGTGATAGAGTTTCAGAACCGGCCGTTAGGTCGCTAGCGGAGTGGTGAAATCCAGGTGAAACTTACTGAAAGCACTTAGGCGCATTCGTACTAGCAATTGTTGGGAGTAGTGTTTTCTATCCTGTCAAATGGTATTGATTTGCTCTTCAATAGCTTGCTTCTTAGTTCGTCGTCATATTTGTGAGCAAACTGCTCTTTTTGTGAAGAAGGAATCTTGAAGTAGTTATCATATCTCTTCTCCCATTCTTCGTAAGGTTCTTCGTCAGTTGATGGTTCTTCGACTTATAATAAAAAGTGTTTATAATGTCCGAATTCGTGAGGCAGAGTTCGATAAAGCTGAGTGTTTCTGACGTTATCCAGTTCATAGGGCGATTCGAAGTGCCTTTTAGTTTCAGCAATGGGATGTCCATCTTCTCTGAGCCGCTCCAATTCTCTTTGATCATCGGGATCAAGTTTCTTTGACCATTTCAAAGTTCGCTGGTAATCAATAGCTTCAATAGTAATTGTAGGTTGCGACTCGCCTTCAAATTCATAGTAGTAAATGACTCTCCCCCAAACAGGTGACAGTGTCTCTTCCTTCCGTTTTGGCTGTCTAAGAATTATTAAATCAATATCTAAATAATCGGCTGGCGGAATGTGTCTTATAAGTTCAGCAATATCCTCAACTGTGCAGGCATGTTTAGAGGAAGTTCTGGTCTCTTCAATTACAAATCGAAACAGATTTCCATTAATAGTTCGATTAACCTTTTTATAGTTAGTCAATCGTTCGAAGAAGGTTTTATGAGTTATGGCAGGCGATGGAATTACTAACTCATTGTTCTGTCCATGACCTTGCTTGCTTGTTCCAATATTTCTATTCCTTCTGGTAGGATTGCGCATTGCAGATCAATTACTCCCAACGTGCAATTATCATCTGTAAGCTGGACTTTTCAAATTTCTATAAAAGTATCTGATAGCA
>JBCCLV010000132.1:0-8076 GCA_039026695.1 Bacteroidota bacterium | reverse complement strand
TGCGTATCGAATTAGGCAAGTGGTGTAAGCTGATCTGTAAAATAGCTTTCCGCTTTACTCAGTCTTTCTGAAAAGTGGTTCAGATAATCTTCCTCTTGAAGAATTCGATTTACTTCTCGAATGAACCCCGCCCCCACGGTTTGCAGAGGTGCTGTTTCTTCTACCAGCGCATTGGTCCAAGCTTCATTTTGCTTTTTTATAGAGCGGGACTCTTTTTCACTAAAACCTTGCTGATGATTTCGCAGGATGAAAATTAGTGAAGTAAAATCGAATACCACTTTTCCCAAATCTGCTAGAAAAACTTTTCGCTCAGCTACCAATCCTTCTTTTAAACTACTCTCTGAGACCTTCAAAGCATTAAACTCCCCTAACGCCACATCAATGGCAGGTGTTTTTTCAGGAAGAGGAGATGAAAGGCTCAGTCCTTTAAGGGAGGTGAGTCTTGAAAGTGCGACATACAGCTGCCCTGGAGCAAAAGTGCCAGAGAGATCCAAAATTGCTTTCTCGAAGGTTAATCCCTGACTTTTATGGACAGTAACCGCCCAGGCAAGTTTAATAGGATATTGCTCAAATCCGCCAACATACCTTTCCTCTATCTCGTTAGACTCTTCGTTAAGCACGTAGCGAATATTTTCCCACTTGTACGGCGAAACTTCTACTTCATCACCATCCTCAAACTTCACAAACACCTTACCCTCCGCTATCCTCACCAGTCCAATTTTCCCATTGAAGAATCGTCCCTCACCACTTGGATCGTTTTTGATAAACATTACCTGTGCTCCGGTCTTCAGGTGAAGTTCCGGGCTGGTAGGAAACATAGAATCGGGGAAAGTACCGTCTATCTGTGCCGAGAAAGTTAGTATCTCACCTTCCAGCAAATTCAGTTTTTGCTTGTTAAGTTGGTCTGCTTTGTAATTATGGGTTGTTAAGTGAATATATCCTGTCTCATCCGATTGGCTCACCTCTGGATCGTAGAAGCGATTTAAAAAATTCAAGTCTTCAATAGTAGGGGAGTCTGTTCGTAGGCGATTGAGTAGATCTATGAACTCCTGGTCCTGCTGGCGGAAGATCTTTTGAAGTTCTACGTGGATGGGAGGGTGCTTTTTTAAAGCTCTCGACTCAAAAAAATAGAAACTTGTATAATAATGCTGCAGAAGACTTTTTTCTTCGTCCTTAATTACAGGAGGTAATTGCAAAAGATCGCCGATAAATAGAATCTGTACTCCACCGAAAGGCGATCGGTTTCTGCGTAAGTATTGTAGCATGTGGTCTATGCAGTCTAGCAGATCGGCTCGCAGCATACTCACCTCATCTATGATGAGCAGCTCCATTTCTCGGATTAGGTTTCTTTTTGAAGCATTGAATTTACTATTTCGCAGCAGTGTGTCCGGGGTGGTAACTCTCGTTGTTTCATTGTGAAATGCAAGGCGTTCTGGAATAAAGGCCCCAAATGGCAAGTGTAGCAAGGAATGGAGGGTTACTCCACCAGCGTTGATTGCCGCAATTCCGGTAGGTGCGGCCACCACAGTTCGCTTAAATGTATGTTGGGAAATGTATCTAAGAAAGGTGGTCTTACCTGTACCAGCCTTACCAGTGAGGAATATATGCCTATTGGTGGAGTTTACATAATCAGCAGCAAGTTTTGCGAGCGGTTGGAGTTGCATGGAATTCTAAGGTAACGAATCATACCAGAATGTACTACAGCAAGCGTTTAGATCAGGCCGAGAAGAAAAAAGCGCCTGTAGTTGGCGCTTTTTGAATGCTCCTAAATCTTATTGATTTAATTCAAGGAATCAATCAAATCTTGATTTCGCTTGATGTAGCCAAAATCTCCACTCTCCCAATTTTCGGCCTTTTTCATTGAATCTTTTGCAGTTGCAATTGCTTCCTTTTTGTTCCCCATCGCAGCTAAAATTCGAGCTTTGGTGTGTACATTCCAGAACTGACCTGAATTTTTTCCCACAGCTAAATAGGCATTCATCCACTCAAGTGCTTGTTCCAAATTCTCTCCGGTAGTTAAGTAGTAATTTGCTGCTGCAACATAATTCTGCGGATTAACCTGTGTTTTTGCAGCAATGTCTTTCATCACCGACTCGTGAAAGGACACCTCGATGGGAATTTCGAAGGATAGATTATCCCAACAGAATTGGATTGTCGCTTTAGTATTATCCTCACTTATTTCTGCGATTTGAAATGTCATTCTCTCCACAGTGTTTTTTGTCTTCATGGGCTTTACGTTGATTGTTGCTGCCACTATGTCTTCATTGTATTTGCTCATGTTACCACCAATCATCTCAGTAATGAGCATGATATTCCAGGTATCTGCACCGGGTTTTGAGACGATCTGATATTCCCCAGCTTTTACTTCCGTATCTCCAATTTTTGCATCGGTGCTCAGGGAAAGAATAGTACCTGCATTGGCGCCTGTTCTCCATATTTGCCCGTAAGGGACTAGAAAGTCTGAACCGTCTCCGAAAATTTTTCGTCCCTTTTTACCTGGACGATAGTATTCTACAGATACTTCAGTAAGACCTACTGTGGAACTTACTGCTCCTGCCGGGCTTGGAGCCGGAGTGTCGATTTGCGCCGTTACCGAAACGGTAAAGAAGAAGCACAAGAGCAATAGGTTTATGGTTTTTTTTGTATTCATCTGAGTTAATTTATGGTTAAAATGAACTTCGAAATTAACACAAGGTTGTACGAAAAATTGGATAGATCTTTCTATCTCAATGAAGATGTAGTACAAGTGGCAAAAAACCTACTTGGTTCGGTTTTGGTCTCACAAGTAGATGGGGTGCTGGCTGCCGGAAAAATAGTAGAAACCGAGGCATATTGCGGGCGTGGTGACAAGGCCTGCCATGCAAATGGGAAAAAAACACCAAGGACAGAGGTGATGTATCAATCTGGTGGAGTGGCATACATTTATCTCTGCTACGGCATTCACCACCTGATCAACGTAGTTACCAACAAAGAGGGTCAAGCTGATGCAGTATTGATCAGGGCGCTTGAACCTTTGGTAGGATTAGATGAAATGAATGTAAGACGTAACATCAGAAACGCAAAATCTAGTCCGCGTCTTACTTCAGGACCCGGAACGCTCACCCAGGCGATGGGTATCAATGTGAAGATGACAGGAACCGATTTACAAGGAGATACAGTTTGGGTTGCGCCCCCGCTCACCACTGAATCGTTCGATATTCTTAGTGATACCCGTATCGGGGTGGATTACGCTGAAGAAGATGCATTAAGGCCATGGCGCTTCGTCATTGCAGGAAATAAGTTTGTGAGCAAACCTGCCAAAGTTGGCTAACTGTTCTTCCTTAAAATGCATAAAAAAAGTCCGGTAACCACCCCGGACTTTCGTTTACTAGCTGTTTAGCTTTACCACCAACTAACCAATAGAGAAACTTTATGATACAAAAATATATTAGTATCGTTATATATTCAAATAGTTTTATAAAAAAATTAAAATTTTTTAATTGAAAAGTTCAATCACCCTTTTTGTCGCTTTCCTATCCCTGTGTCAGCCCACACTTAGTCAGATTCGTTTTTCCGGCAGTTCAGAACCCATTAAGTCAATTAATTCTCCCTTTGGCCAGAACTACCTGGTCCTAGATCCGCAAAGCCGAAATATCGCTTTTACGGAGGAAAACTTGGGAAGTGGTGATGAAAATGCGATTGTAGAATTGAATTACGATAGTGGAAATGCCTATGTATTTAAAGACTGGTTGGGTACTAAAGGCATGGTAAGCCCTGTGGGATTTTTGGATGAAGAATTGTATTACAATCATGTATTTATTGAAAAAGGAAGTATTAAAAGTGTAGTAATCAAACTAGATCTTGTTTCGGGCGAACGTGAGAAAGTTCTCATCCCTTTTCTAAAAAACAAGTCCAGGATCCAAAGCGGCTGCATGTCTGCCGATGGGCAATTTTTAATTCTAAGCCTAGAGTCTGGAAACACCTATGGCGTGGAGGATTTGTATGTCTGTAGGAGGACCTTGGATGGCACATGGACCAGCAGTTCAAATTTGGGTTCGGAGCTTAACTCTCCTTACCAGGAGATTACACCATTCCTGGCCGAGGATGATAGGACATTGTTTTTTGCGACCAACAGGCCAGGAAGTGCAGGGGGATATGACATATTCTATAGTATCAGGCAGGATGATTCCTGGAGAAGCTGGTCAAAACCAGTAAGCTTGGGAGACAATGTCAATACTTCAGGTTCAGAGACTTCATTTGCTTATCGAGATGGGGAAAGATGGGCCTACTTTGTGAGTGCCCAAGACAGTGATGTCTACGGTGAGGTGATGAGGATCAAAATAGAAGAGTTAATTCAAAAGGATACGAGTGTCCAGGCTTTGATCATTTCGAAACCTGAAGCTGCAAGCGAATCAGCCCGCGAAATGGACGAAGCTGAAAAGCCTACCATGTTGGTGGTAAGTGCAAGTTCTTATGAGCCGATAAATTCTCATGTGCTTGTAGATGGAGACACTTTGGAAAGTAGTAGCGGTATTTTCAGCATTGAGAGCTTGGGAGGGCGACAGATTGAAATTAAAGCGAAAGGCTTTTTTCCAAAAAAAGTGCTTGTCGACTCATTGCTTTTCGCGGAGAAGCAAAAAATTGTGGCGCTTTCCGAAGTTGCCGAAGGAAATACGATTCCACTGGATCAGGTACTTTTCAAACGCGGAACTGCAGACTTGGTACCCGGCTCTGAGAAAGAGCTGGATCTTGTAGTTGAGGCACTAAATGACAATCCCAAGATGAAAATTTTGCTCAAAGGACATACGGATAACAGGGGAGATCCGGTGAGAAACGTCCGATTATCCGAGGCAAGGGTTAAGTCGGTAAAAGCTTATTTGCTAAATAAGGGCATAAGTCCATACCGTGTCCTCGGTAAGGGTTTTGGAGGCAACCAGCCGGTAGCAAGCAATGAAAATGAAGAAACCAGAAAACTGAATAGAAGAGTGGAATTTGAAGTTTTGGCCAACTGAATTGTGCGCTTAACTTTTGTGAAATAAGAAAAGGACAGTGATTGAGCTTTGAAAAGCCTTTATCCTTCCCTATCGTTCAAATTTCAGTTCCATCTCATCAAGACTTTTCACTGAACCCACAGCTGTGATAGTATCTCGAATTCTTAAGCGTGTGTACCCATGAGTAATGATTGTTTGTCCACCTCGCACTACCGAAAGGATAATTAAATCAGCAGGTAATCTCAGATCCCGTAAAGTAATCCCGTGCAGATCTGCATTGTTGAGTTCTATATCCCGGGTATCCTGGCCTTCTTCTAATCCAAGTAGTAGGGAAGCAGCCTGAGGAGAGCGAACAAAGTGGTCTAGTAAGCTCACAATGGCAGTTGAAGGATCTACGATGAGCGCTCCAAGATCATGAAATTTTTTCGAGTTGTATCGTTGGTTCAATCTAACGATCACGTCCTTTGTGCCAATCTGCTGATAGATCATCTCTGCCAATTCTAAGTTTTCTTCATCAGATAGCATCAGCACGAATGCCTCGGTTTTGTCAGCATCGATCCCCATCAGCGCATCGTAAGAGAAAACGCTTAAATATTGTATCCTTACTTCCTCCGGTTCGTCAATAGACCCTTTTTCTTTTCTGGTTGCAATTTTTACTTCCCACCCGTGCTCTAACAGCTGCTTGGCTAGTGCTACAGCTTGGCTTTCATACCCCACAATGATGGCATCCCTGATCCCATCAAATTCCGGTACAGGGGCACGGGTACGTTCTTCCCCTACTTGATGAATTGCCCACTTGAAGAGTGGAGGACCCAAAAACTGGTTGATTACAATCAATGCAATGATCACGGTTGCAAACTGCTCTCCCCATCCTGGAAACTCATTGGCAACTACTGTGGCAAGTCCTAAGGCGACACCTGCCTGTGTCAAGTAGGGCATCCAACCAATGTGATTGAATTTCATTGGGTCCTTGGCCAGAATACCTCCTGTATATGCGCCTATTATCATGGTGATTAGCCTGATGAAAAAGAGTAATAATGCCACCCCAAGTACCTGTCCTATTACGTCTAGAGAAAAGGAGGCACCTGTAAGCGTAAAGAAAGCCACATAGACTGGTAGACTTACGTATTCCAGGATATTTAGAAACTCGGGTCTTGATTTGCTATAGTTAGTCACATTGAAGCTCGCAAGGATGCACATCAGTAGCGGCTCCAGGAATATTTTGTGTTGAAAATAGTGTGCAGTAGCCTGACCAACTCCGTGCGAAAGAAGGTAGGCGGAGTATCCAATCAGTAATATTAGCACCGCTTTGGGTAGCCTTCGTAGTTTTACTTTTAGGGCTCTTTTCAGCAAAAAGCCAAACAGGAAGAATCCCAGTCCAAAGGATAGACTCAACTCAATCCAGAGGATAAGTATTTCAATGTACTGAAAAGCCTCGCCGGAAATCAATACCTGAGAAAGTGATAAACAAACCGAGAATAGCACGATCACCAGAAAATCCTTGACTACAGTCACGCCCATCACGGTCTGGACGAAGGGTCCTTTGGCACGTAATTCATTGATTACCGCAATAGCGGATGCAGGAGATCGGGCAACAAAAATGGCAGCTGTAATCATTGCGATAGAAATCTGGCCAGCATTGTTTATTCCATCCATGTAGGGGATGTAGTCAGCTAGTAGGAATACCGCCACAGTTCCGAGCACAAACGTGACCACCAGTTGTCCAAAAGTGTTCCACTTTATAGAGTTTAGCCTACTTCTCAGCTCTCTTAAGTAAAGTTCAGCGCCTGCTGCAAACGCTATAAAAGCAAGCGCAATCTCATTGATGAAATTCAGTTCACTTTTTGATGAAACGGGGATCAGGTTCAGTACGTAAGGCCCTGCTACTATGCCAGTGAAAATAAGTCCGGTAATTAAGGGAAGGCGTATTTTCTGGAAAGACTTGGCAATTTGATTTGCGGATATGGCAATGATGAGAAATCCCAGAATCAGGATCAGCAATTCGCTATTTATCAGGTTAGTTGGCAACTATTTTGTCTTTTGGCGTACCTTTTGCCCTACTGAGCCATAAAAAGACAACCAGCATTAAAGCAAATTCCGTAAACCTTGCTGTAAAATACAAGATAGAAATATGATCCGATACACATTTATAACAATATTGATTTCACTATTCACCTTCTCCACAGTGGGACAGAAGACAGTAGACCATACGCTGTTTGATGAACTGCTACAGGAATATGTAGATGAAGAAGGACTAGTAGATTATCAAGGACTCAAGAAAGATCGTAATAGACTGAAAAAATACCTTTCAATTTTATCGCAGAATCCACCGGCTGATAGTTGGACAGAATCACAGCAACTTACGTTTTGGATCAATGCCTACAATGCCTACACCTTAGACCTGATACTTGAGCACTATCCAGTTTCGAGCATAAAGGACCTTGGTTCTACTATTAAGATACCTTTTGTAAGTACTGCCTGGGATATTAAGTTCATCAATATTGGAGGAGAGGAGTATGATCTCAATAATATAGAACACGGGATTATCAGAAAGGAGTTTGATGAACCACGGATCCACTTTGCTTTGGTTTGTGCGGCTGTTTCTTGCCCCAAGCTGCAGAATCGTGCCTTCATCCCTGAAACACTCGACGAGCAGCTTACCAAGGCAACTCGGGAGTTCCTGGCGGATGAATCAAAGAACTTTTTTAAAAGCGCTAAAAAAGCTCGGCTTTCGAAAATATTTAATTGGTACGGGGGCGATTTTAATAATGAAGGAACACTGGTCGACTACTTAAACCAATATGCTCCAACACAATTGGATAAAAATGCCAAGATTGACTGGATGGACTACAATTGGGCGCTCAATGAGCGGTAAATGATAGAGGTGAAAAAAAATGAGCCCGGATTTATCATATCCGGGCTCATTTACGAGTTAATCTTGATTTTGGTTAAGACGCTATAGTCTTTCTTCCTATGCTATAGTAGGTAAACCCGAGTTCTTCCATCTGATCTAAATCATACAGATTTCTTCCATCAAAAATGACTTGATTTTTCAAGGCAGTTTTTATTCGGTCAAACTCAGGAGTTCTAAAGATGGGCCACTCTG
>JBCCLV010000131.1:0-8103 GCA_039026695.1 Bacteroidota bacterium | reverse complement strand
TGGCTCCATTACCGTTTTCAAACTGCTTGGTAGAAATGGTAGATGTACTTCGGGTAGATATCATGTTGAAAGATGCCTCTACTAACCTTCAGATATTGACTAAGAAGAGGGAGCCATTAGTTGCTACTTTCAATGCACTTATCAATAGAGATGAAGCGGAAGAAGTAATTGTTGAGGATACACTGACAATTGAAACACTGCTTAATGACTACAGGAGGGACAGCCTACTTACCGATAATCCGATTCTGAATGAGCTAGAACTCAAATTGAAGGCCAGTGAGGAAATGGAGCAAGTAGCCATCAAGCAAGGTCTTCCAAAGTTCGGTGTAGGATTGGATTATGCAATAGTAGGAAACAGATCAGGAGTGGAACTTCCAGACAATGGGCAGGACATCCTGATGCCTATGGTCTCTATGAGCATTCCCATTTTTCGCAAGAAGTACAACGCTGCAATTAAGGAAGCACAGCTCTCCCAGAAAAGCTATCAGCTTCAGCGGGAAGACTACTCAAACCGTCTGGTAGCCAGCTATGAATCAATGGCTTTTGAACTGGAAAAGGAAAGGCAATTGATCGAGCTCTACAATCAGCAGATCTCGGAATCCCAGCAGGCGCTAAACCTGCTCTACACGGCTTACAGCAACTCAGGAAAAGAGTTTGAAGAGGTGCTCAGAATGCAGCAGCAATTGCTGAAATATGAAAAAATGAAAGCCACTGCCATCACAAGGTACCACACAGCACTGGCGAAACTCAATTACATCACGGCTAAAAAATACTAAGATGAAAATATCAATAAAGACATTAATCATAGTGGCAATTTCTACTCTCGCGAGTGGATTACTACTTGGCTGGCTATTTTTTGGAGGATCAGATAAGACCCCCAACGAAGAGCACGATCATTCAACAGAAATGGCAGGAGAAACCACCTGGACGTGTTCCATGCATCCGCAGATAAGAAGTAATGAACCGGGCGATTGCCCAATCTGTGGCATGGACTTAATTCCGGTAGATCAGGAGGAGAATGAAGTCAATGCAATGGCAGTAAGCATGTCTCCTACGGCTATGCAACTGGCCAATATATCTACATCCATTGTAGGCAAAATGAAGCCAGTTAAATCACTACGATTGAATGGTAAGGTGCAGGAGGATGAACGATTGGTCTATTCTCAATCCTCTCATATTCCGGGGAGGATCGAGAAATTGATGGTCAATTTCACTGGTGAGTATATAACAAAAGGTAAACCGATTGCCTACATCTATTCGCCCGATCTGGTTACGGCACAAGAGGAACTCTTCGAAGCAATCAATATCAAAGAAAGTCAACCGGCACTGTATCAGGCAGCAAAGGGCAAACTAAAAAACTGGAAGCTAAGTGACAGACAGATTGAGAATATCATTAGTGGTGGACAACCTATGGACAGGTTTCCGATCAATGCGGATATTTCCGGTTATGTGACGGAAAAGAACGTAAACCTTGGAGACTACATCAAAAGAGGTCAATCCATCTATGAGATCGCCAACCTCTCCAAAGTTTGGGTGCTGTTTGATCTCTACGAAAGTGATCTGACGTGGGTGAAAAAAGGAGACTTGGTCTCTTTTACAGTAGCCTCCTTACCAGGTGAGGAATTTGAAGGTACGATTGACTTCATAGATCCGGTAATCGACCCGAAGACCCGAGTAGCGAAAGCCCGGATCGTGGTAAACAACAATGACTTCAAACTGAAGCCTGAGATGTTTGTCTCCGGAACCCTAAAGGCTCAACTGCCTGCCCAATCCGATGCTGTAGTCGTCCCTAAAACAGCGGTTATGTGGACGGGTGAACGATCAGTGGTATATGTGAAAGAAACCACGGGAAAAGGTATCAACTTTTTGATGCGGGAAGTTAAGCTGGGAGCTGCGCTAGGCGAAAGCTATCTCATCGAAGAAGGTCTGGAGCAAGGTGAAGAAATAGCCGTAAACGGTACTTTCAGCATTGATGCTGCTGCGCAGTTGGCTGGGAAACCAAGCATGATGAATCCGGACGGAGGGCCAGCTATGACAGGCCATAATCACGGAGGGTCTCCATCAACTCCCGAACAGACAAATCAATCTCGTGAATTAACGATCAAAAAAGTCAAAATCAGTGCGGAAGCTAAGAAGGCACTCCAACCTCTTTTTACAGATTATCTCAAGGTCAAAGACGCTTTGGTCAATGACAATTTGAGTGAGGCACAAGAAGCTGCAATCCAATTTAAAAGTGACTTAGATAAAATAAACATGTCCCTTTTTACAGGCCAGTCCCATCAGGTCTGGATGGAGTATAGCAGTCAGGCTAAGCAATCTATACAGCACGCGGCACATTTTCAGGACATCAAGGAAATGAGGAAAGCATTTCAGTCATTATCCAATGCAATGATTGGATTGGCCAAGGCTTTCGACCCAATAGACGAAACCATGTATATCCAGCACTGCCCTATGGCAGATAGCAATAAGGGTGCTGACTGGCTCAGTCTCTCAAATGAAATCAGAAACCCCTATTTCGGAGCGGACATGCTTACGTGCGGGGAAGTAACCGAAGAACTTAAATAATTAAACACTTAAAAATTCATGATCATGAAACAGAAAAAATCAATTCTAGCAGTAGTATGTACAGCCATTCTTTTTGGATTTACCAGTTGTGGTAATTCACAAAAGCAAACCGCAGAAAATGACCATGCCGATCATCAGGCTATGGATCATTCAGATCACGATGCTCATCAATCTGCGAAACTTACAAAAGAGCAGACCCAATTAGTACTTGCTTCCTATTTGGAGGTGAAAGATGCACTCGTACAAACCGATGGTGAAGCGGCCAGCACTGCTGCAAAAGGGCTTCTGGATAACCTCGGTGATCACAAAAGTGAGCGCTTGGACAAGATCCGGTTTGATGCCGAACACATCAACGAAACAAAAGATGCGGGCCATCAGAGAGATCACTTTAATACGCTATCAGACAATATCTATGAGTTAATAAAAGCTAGTGCAGCAAACGAAAACATCATATACCGACAGTATTGCCCGATGGCTTTTGACAACAAAGGAGCTTATTGGCTTAGCTCTGAAGAACAAATTCGAAATCCATACTTCGGAGATCGAATGTTGAGCTGTGGGAGCGTGAGGGAAGTAATAAGTAAATAAGAGATCACAAGTATATAAATAACCTAAACAGACAGACAATATGGAAAACGAACAGAACCACAAAAACAACTACGGTAAATTCTTTGCCATGATTGCAGCCTCTATGGTGGCAATGTTTTTCTTAATGTATACACACTCTTATCAGATTATTGATCATTTCTGGTTCAGTGAAACCCGCTTCTTCATGACGCTTATTATGGCTGGGTCGATGATTATCATCATGCTCCTATTCATGCTCAACATGTATAAACAGCGCAAGGTCAATATAGCGATCATTATACTGGGAGTCTTGCTTATTGCTGGGGGTATCGGGCTTGTAAGAAGTCAGGTTACCGTCACGGGTGTAGACTATATGGAAGGGATGATTCCCCATCATTCTATCGCCATCTTAACGAGCGAACGGGCTCAGATAAAAGATGTACGAGTAAGAAAGCTGGCTAACGAAATCATCAAAGCGCAGCGAAGGGAAATCATGGAAATGGAATGGTTGATAAATGATATCCGGGAAAATGGGGCGGCAGAAACACAAGCGGAAGCAAAGAACAGACCCATACCCAAATTTGAAGGTTCACTGCAAGAAGAAACCAAAGAATTAAATGAATAGTGTAGGCTTAAAGCTGATCCCTTTACGAGAGCTACATAGGGTAGCTTGATTTTGACATCTAAAAATATAATACAATGGAAGAGCATCATAATCACTCTGATGATCATCGCAATCATTCAGAGCATCGACATTCAGGTAATCACGATCACTCAGGCGGTCATCACGACCATCATGCCCACATGATTGAAGATTTTAAGAAGCGATTTTATATCAATACGGCACTTTCAATACCCGTCCTTGCCTTTTCTGAAATGATCCAGGGCTTTTTAGGCTTCTCATTCAGCTTTCCGGGGATGGGTTATGTAGCAGCAGCCTTGGCAACCTTTATTTTTATCTATGGAGGATGGCCTTTTCTCAAAGGACTGAAAGACGAGTTATCAGAAGGTGGGCCGGGTATGATGACCTTGATTGCGATAGCCATCACAGTTGCCTGGGCATATAGCACTGCCGTTGTATTGGGACTGGAAGGAAAGGTCTTTTATTGGGAGCTGGTGACTTTGATAGATATCATGCTTTTAGGTCATTGGCTGGAGATGCGCTCCATCATGGGTGCCTCAAAAGCTCTGGAGAAATTAGCTGAACTAATGCCTTCAGAAGCCCACAAAGTGGAAGGTGATGATATACATGATGTAAAGATCAGCGAACTTAAAAAAGGTGATATCATCCTGATCAAACCAGGAGAAAAAGTGCCAGCTGATGGCAAAATTGTAGAAGGTGACAGTGACCTTAATGAAAGTGCACTGACAGGGGAAAGTAAACCCGTTCAAAAATCAAAGGGTGATGAAGTGATTGGCGGAGCGATCAATGGAGACGGCAGTATCAAAGTGGAAGTCAAGTCTTCAGGTGAAGACAGCTATTTGAATAAAGTCATCAAACTTGTCGAAGAAGCACAACAGACCAAATCCAAGACCCAGAATCTGGCAAATAAGGCAGCAGGATGGTTAGCCTACATTGCTATTGGAGTTGGTGTTACCACCTTCATCGCCTGGGCTTTCTTTAGCGTTCAGGGAATGGATTTTGCACTGGAGCGCATGGTAACAGTGATGATTATAACCTGTCCTCATGCTTTAGGTTTGGCAGTTCCATTGGTTGTCGCCATATCAACTGCCTTATCCGCTAAGAATGGACTACTTATCCGAAATCGTACAGCGTTTGAAAACAGCCGAAAGATTTCTGCCATTGTATTTGATAAAACAGGAACTCTCACTGAGGGTAACTTTGGTGTGAACCGGATCAATGTTCTCAATGATAGTTCGGAAGACGAATTGTTGGCCTTAGCCGGGGCTATTGAGCAAAGTTCAGAACATCCAATTGCCAGGGGAATAGTCAATGAAGCCAAAAAGCGTGAACTCAAATTTCCTTCTGCTTCTGATTTCAGCTCCACAAAAGGTAAAGGCGTAAGCGCAAAAGTAGATGGCTCTTCGTATCAGATTGTAAGCCCCGGATACTTGAAAGAGGAAGAAATTGATCTACCTGAAGAAGCTAGTTCGGATCAGGCAGAAACGGTAGTCTTCATTTTGAAGGAAGGAAAATTGATTGGATTCATCGCTTTGGCAGATCAAATCAGAAAAGAGAGTAGTGAAGCCATTGAGACCTTGAAGGACAAAGGCATTAAAGTGCTGATGGCCACAGGAGATAATGAGCAAACAGCCAAAGCGGTAGCAGACGAACTAAAACTGGATGGGTATTACAGCCAGGTGCTTCCACACGAAAAGTCTGAACTGATTGAGAAGCTGCAGGGTGAGGGAGAGTTTGTAGCCATGACCGGAGATGGTGTGAATGATGCTCCGGCACTGGCCAAAGCAGATATTGGAATTGCAGTAGGTTCAGGAACGGATGTAGCTGCTGAAACAGCCGATATCATTTTGACAGAGAGCAGCCCTTCTGATATCGCCAATTTGATTTTATTCGGAAGAGCAACCTACAAGAAGATGGTTCAAAATCTTGTTTGGGCAACTGGTTATAATGTTGTTGCGATTCCTCTAGCAGCGGGTGTCCTTTTCTATCAAGGCATCATGATCAATCCGGCCGTGGGAGCTGCATTGATGAGTTTGAGTACGATTGTATGTGCGGCCAATGCTCAGTTATTGAGGTTGAAGTTTCAAACATAGATAGCCTAATCGAATGTCAATTCATTCACTTTAAAGCTCTATGCCGAAGTATACCCCTGATGAAATATTAGCCAAGTATCCAGAGCTCCAATCAAAACTGAATTGGAGAAAGCAGGATATTGGTATATTTCTAAGGTGTAAGCTTGTGAGGGGGTATTATGACAGCAAGAGAAGAATAACCGTCATAGATGAAAAGTCACTGATTGAATTAATGGAGTTCGCCAATGGTAACCTGGATAAACAGAAAGTGGATATCTGAAGTGAAGATGTTTTGTATTTTTTCTATTGTTTAAGTATTTACTAAAATACTAAACTCTTTTCCATACTCTTACGTTTTAGTAATTGCTAAAACATTAAAACATGAGTAATACGTGTATCAGAGTATTGGCAGATCCTGTCCAGATCAAAGACTGTAAAGAATCACTCAGCAGACTGGAAGAGGATCTATCACTTACTACCCAGATTTTTAACCTTGCTGGGAATGCAGCTCGACTTAAGATTCTATTCCTACTACATAAAGAAGGTGAAATGTGTCCCTGTGATCTTAGTGATATACTTGACATATCAGTCGGAGGTATTTCCCAACATTTAAGGAAGCTTAAGGACGGCAAGCTTATTAGAGACAAGAAAGTAGGTCAGACTGTATTCTATTCTCTCATAAATGAGAATATCGAAATCCTCAAGCCAGTTTTATCAATGCTTTCAAAACAGAACCAAAAAACAACAGTATCATGAGTACTTCAGATATTTCTTCAAAAAGCGCAAGTGCAGGATTACTAGCAGCCATAGTGGCATCACTTTGTTGCATAACTCCTGTTTTTTCTTTGTTAGCTGGCATTGGCGGCATAGCTGCTACCTTCTCATGGATGGAGCCATTCAGGCCCTATCTCATCGTATTGACAATTGGTATCCTGGGTTTTGCATGGTATCAGAAACTTAGACCCAGAACAGCTGAAGAAATTGCATGTGCCTGTGAGGATGACCAAAAACCTTCGTTCTGGCAATCGAAACGATTTCTTGGAATCATCACCGTGTTTGCCGGGTTAATGCTCGCATTTCCCAGCTACTCACACGTATTCTACTCGGGCGGTGGAGGTATGGATACACCCTTAATTGCAGAGCAAGACAGCACCAAAACAAATACGATTATTATTGATGTGAAGGGCATGACCTGTGCAGGTTGTGAAAGCCACATTGAACACGAGGTAGGGTTACTCAAAGGAGTAAAAATGGTTAATGCTACTTATTCCACTGGATCTGCTACTGTAGAGTACTTACCTTCTAAAATTGACCAAAAATCAATCATAGAAGCCATTAATAAAACGGGGTATACCGTCATAGAAAAATCAAAAGAACAATAGCATGGAAAATGAAGTAGTGTTAGAATCAACCATCACATGCCCTAACTGTGGACATCAAAAAGAAGAAACCATGCCTACAGATGCCTGTCAATACTTCTATGAATGTGAGAATTGTCATCAGGTTTTAAAACCCAAACAAGGCGACTGTTGTGTGTATTGCAGTTTTGGCACTAAGAAGTGTCCGCCAGTACAAAAGGGTAATTGTCATTGTTAAACAAGAGTTAGTTCAAATCAACAAACACATTCTCCGCAACCTTCTGGCTGACCATTTGAGATTTTCCATCTATTTCAACATCTAAGGAACCATCGAATTCATGGTGAGATTTGATAGTGACTTTGCTATTGATAACAAGACCTAGTTGCGTGATATACTGAAGAAAAGCAGGTGAGTCATTTCTAACTCCAACAACCATTAGTTCTTTTCCTACTGATTCCTGGATCAAAGTCGTTTTGTGTACATCTCCGATTTCGCCATTTGCCTTAGGGATCGGATCGCCATGCGGATCGTATTCAGGATAGCCGAGAAGCTTATCCAATTGATCTATCAATTTTTGAGATTTAACATGCTCTAATTGCTCTGCCACTTCATGTATCTCATCCCAGGTAAATTCCATTTTTTCTACCAGAAAGGTTTCCCACAACCGATGTTTTCTGATAACAGTACATGCCTCATTTTCTCCTTTCTCAAGGAGTGAAATAGCACCATATTTCTCATAATGAATGAGCTTCTTCTCTTTAAGTTTTTTTAGCATACTACTCACTGTTGCAGGAGATATACCTAGGTGATTGGCCAGTTCGTTCGTACCAAGCTCCTTATCATTTCGATTCAGATTTAGACTGTAAATGGCTTTTAAGTAGTTTTCTTCTGCAATTG
>JBCCLV010000130.1:0-8148 GCA_039026695.1 Bacteroidota bacterium | reverse complement strand
TTTAAACTTTTCAGGTAGGGGCTGCTTTTTAGTACGCAAAAACCATAAACTACGCCTGAATCTAGTCTTCTTTGAGTGAGACCATCACGGGTCTATGGTCGGAGACATTGGAAAAGTAGTTGCTTACACACTGATCTAACTTTATGGTAGCGGTACTTACTACATTATCACACAATTCATTAGATAACAGAAGATGGTCTAGATGGCTTACAGGATTAAATAGCTGATAGCTGAAATCGGTACTAGAACCCTGATTGATAGGTAGGTCTACGAATAAGTAGTTTTCAGTATCATTGATGAAGTTAGCGAAGGAATTACTACCATTTACTAAGTCCTCGTTCCAATCTCCCAGTACCACTACCTCCTGGTCAGCATAGTTGTCATCCAGGTAGGATTTCAGTATTCTACTCGCATCCGCTCGGCGCTCGATTCCATCATCGCAGCATTTGAGGTGAAGGTTGATAAGCTTTATTTGAAGGCCGTTGATGTGTGTAATATTGGTCTCTACCGGTTGTCTGGGAAATGGACTTCTCTGGTCTTCAAATAGTCTGATGGGAGTGGAAATGGATGAAATCTCTGAAGTTTTATAGAGGTAGGCCAATTCAATGCCACCTCGAACATCCGTGACAATCCCCTCGTATCCGGGCAAGCCATCAACCACGTCTTGAAAGTTACTGATCTCGTCAATCTCTTGTATCGCATAGATATCTGCATTTAGGTCTCGAATAATATCAATCACCTCAGAAACGCTATTTGACCTCATGGGGAAGTTCTCGATATTCCACGTCACAATGTCTAGATTCTGTGATAGTAAGGTAGGGGTGCAAAGCACAGAAGCAGTGCCATAGAATGAATTACAGCTCCCACTTACAGCCTCTGATATGATAACTGTTGTAGAAGGGTTGCTTCCGGTGGAGACCAAGTCATTTTCGGATATGTGGAGTGCCAGCGAATCCACTATATTGTCATTATCTGTCTGTGGCGCGATTACTACATTAATTTGCTGTACACCAGCACTGTATTGAAGTATGATGGAATTGTTAACTGCGGGAGGTTGTGTGGTATAGTCCTCCTGATACTGCGCATTGTATTCAGTAACCAATAACTCTATCGAGCCTGCGCTGGCGGTAGGTGATTCAAATTCCAGGAGTATGGACTCAGCTACTTGGGTCTCTGCAACTATCACTTTCGCTTCTCTGAAGCTTGCAATCACTGGAGCCACCTCAGGCTCACTTTCTCCTCCACAATTGAAAATCAAGGACAAGCCTAGTAAAACGGAATAGAATTTTAGCTTCCGCACTACTTCTCTAGTAAAATGTAGACTGGAAAGTGATCGCTGTATCCGCCAATGTATTTATCGTAAGCAAATGCGCGAAAGGGACCACCAGCATACTGACCATCTTTATTTCTCATCCAGGGCGGACCGAATATGCTAAAGGAGTTTTTTTGAAAAGTGAGCCCGGTACCATTTATCATAGGCTCACTTACAATTACCTGATCAAATAAATTCCATGCTCCTTTGTAATAAAGCGTACCATATCCTTCCTTGTAAGTAGCCGCAGAAGTATTAAAAAGACCGCCTGGAAGAAGTTTTTTAACTCGGTCTTCAGCTCGCAGTTCCTTCTTTACTGAGGCATTTCTTGGGTCGTCGTTGAAATCACCGACAAGAATAACTTTAGCACTGGGTGATTTCTCGTAAAGAGAATCTACGGCCTTTTTTAAGCGTGCACCTGCTTTATTTCTTCTCTCAGGTCCGCTTCTTCGAGAGGGCCAGTGATTTACAGCTATCGTGAGCGTATCTCCAAAAAATATCCCTGAGCACATCAACATTTCTCGCGTTTTGTAGTCAGGGTCAGGGTACTGGATCCAAGTTGTATTGATGACTTTGAACCTATCACTTTTGTAGATTAGCGCAACATCTATTCCTCTGCCATCAGGAGAGTTCCGATGTACTATGGCGTAATTATACTTTTTCAGGCTTGGCGTACTGATAAGATCTTCTATCACACTTTTGTTTTCTACTTCAGCGAGACCTAAGATGTCAACGCCGTAAGCCATTTCACTCAGCACTTTTGAAAGCTTGGCTAATTTGTCTTGGTATTTTTCGTTATTCCATTTTTTTGCCCCTTCAGGCAAGAACTCCTCATCATTTATTAAGGGATCGTCTTCCGTATCAAAGAGATTCTCAACATTGTAAAAACCAACCGAACCAACCACCTTTTTTTGCCCAAAAGAAGCATGGGTCAACAATAGCAGCGCTAAGCCTAAGTGCAGAATTTTAACGGCATTTTTCATTAGTGTAAAGTTGAGACAATTTGAAAACACTTGCACCATTAACTCTCTGATTGATCATTTGAAAGATTTGGAGTAAATATCGAAGTGGGAGGTATGTTAACTGTATGTTTCCTTTATGTTATTGAACCAATAAACTGCCCGATCTACATTTTATCTCATTGCTGCTTTGGTCAGTTTTGTGAATCCACACATTGCCTATGTTGAGAAAAACCTTAATTACCTGCCTGCTTACCGGAATGTTTCAGTATGTTTTTGCCCAAGCGGTCGTGACGGGAACAATCAAAGACGATGAGAATAATGAAGCGCTACCGGGAGCTACTGTCTTACTAAAAGGAAGTGGACTTGGATCACTTACCGATCTAAATGGAAAGTTTACAATTACCAATGTTGCTGCCGGTGATTACACCCTAAAGGTGACCTACATTGGGTTTGGGACATTAGAAAAACAAGTCACGGTTGGAAGCCAGACGCTGGATCTCGGAGAAATAAAGTTAAAGGAGGAGGCCATCGGTTTGAATGAGGTAGAGGTTTTTGCCTCAGTGGTGCAAGAGCGTAAAACTCCAATTGCCATATCGTCTATCTCTGCACAAGCCTTAGATGAGCGCTACAATAATGTTTCTATCGCAGAGGCAATTCAGAATACGCCGGGAGTCTACACGATACAGGGAGCCGGAGGTTATGGGGATCAGGAAGTCTACATAAGAGGTTTTGATCAAACAAACGTTGCATTTCTGGTAAACGGGATTCCGGTTAATGACATGGAAAATGGGCGCATGTTCTGGTCCAATTTTGCAGGACTTAATCAAGTAACCCGAACCCTACAGGTGCAGCGGGGTTTAGGAGCCTCAAACCTCGCGGTAAGCTCGATAGGCGGAACGGTAAATATGATCACGAAACCAGCAGACCGTTCTGAGGGTGGTCGCCTTGAGTACCAGTTTGGGACAGGATCCTGGAATAATCGATTAAGATTTACTTACAACACCGGTGAATCAGCCAATGGATGGGCCTTTAGCTTTCAAGGCGCAAGGACTACCACCTCCAATGGTTTTGTGGGGCTATCTGATAATAACCAGGGTAGCATAGTCCCTGGTGCTTACACAGATGCCTGGAGCTACTACTTAGCTGCCTCAAAAAAGATCAATGAAAGGCATCAGGTCATGTTTTGGGCTTTTGGGGCTCCTTTTGATCGAGGATCTGCTTTTGTGGTGGACGATCAGACCCGAGAGATCTTTGGTATAGAGGATCCAATCGCAAACAATGCGCTGGGTATTTACCGAGGAGAGATTTTTAATGCCAGGCAAAACAAAGTACACAAACCGCTCACTGCACTTACCCATTATTGGGACATAGACAGAAATACGAATCTCAGTACATCGCTATACTACTCCAATGCGCAGGTTTATAGTGTACAACCCCGAGATGCACAAGAGGCCGTCTTTTTTGCTGATCGGTCAGATCCCGCACTCATTGGTACTGCAATTACGAGTGACAACTTGATCAATTGGGATTTTCTAGCAACTCAAAATAGGGATGAATCCCGTTTGATGACCGTTAATTTTCCCAATGGCAATCCAAACGTAGAAAGTGTTTCGGGGTTTAATTCTCGCTATTACCTGGAGTCCAGGCACAACAATCACAACTGGATTGGACTGGTGAGCAATTTCACTAAACAGATCGGAGACCTTAAAATCAGGTCTGGAATTGATATGAGAAGGTATCGAGGGGAACACTTCGCAGAGGTCTTTGACCTGATGGACGGTGATTTTATTGTTCAACAGAATCGTTTTGGAGACCCCTACAATAAACTCGATTCTGAGAACGCAATCGCTGAGGAAGGAGATAAGACCAATTATTGGTACGATGGTATTGTCAATTGGTATTCATTTTTTGGGCAGGCAGAGTACACAATAGATAAATTGGATTTATTTGGATCAGCTACAGTTACTTTTTCAGACATGCAGCGCGTGGGATACTTTTGGAACGGCAGTGCTTTTAGCAATTTCAACGTGTCATCTCTTGGCAAATCCGAAAAACGAAATTTTACTACCTACACCCTTAAAGCTGGCGTCAATTACCGGATCACTGGCCGGCACAATGTTTTCTTTAATGGGGGATTTATTACTAGGCCTCCTTTCCTCATCAATGCATTCAATGATGCCCGCTTTTCAAACCAGTACCGAACGGGTCTAACAGAGGAAAAAGTCCGTTCTGTAGAGGCAGGATACGGATTTAAAACCTCTTTTTTAAAGGCTAATTTAAACGTCTATTATTTGCAGTGGAGAGATCGCACTACTGGTGTAAATGGTCAGCCTGAAGATCTATCCGGTGATGAAGACTTCTTTATCAATCCTCCAAGCTTCTCAGCGAATGGCTTGGTTTCTGAACACAAAGGAATCGAACTGGATTTTGTTTGGAACATTTTTTCTTCGCTTGAGCTCAATGGTTTTGTAGGATTGGGTGATTGGGTATGGAAGGAGGCCCCCTCGCAGAGTTTTGAAATTAATGAGAGAACCTTCACGCTGGACAATACCTCAGAAATTGAAGGCTTAAGAGTTGGTGCCGCAGCGCAAACTACCGCTGGGTTTGGACTACACTACAGAGGGATTCGCAGTACTTATTTTGGTGGTAGGTTTAATTACGCGGACCGAATACCCATCAGGTACAATCCTGAGGACATAGCAGATGGTTTTATCGACCGTGAAGTGATTGAGCAAGGTTTTCCTGATTATTACACAGTAGACCTTTATGCAGGTCGTTACTTCGATTTCGGGGATAATCTATCCGGTCGTATTTCTGTGAATGTGCAAAATGTACTCAATGAAGAATACACAAGATGGGCGGCTTACTTTTTCAACCAAACCCAAAGAGCATTTGGATTTCCCCGCACTTATACCATTGGATTAAGCATAGATTTCTAAACCGCCATGAAAAGAATACTATTAATTTTTACGGTTCTTTCATTAATTATTTCATGCAATGATGATGATGCTGATCTATTTGGTGTAGCAGTTTCCTTTTATCCATCGCAAGTAGCAAATGCCGTAGAAGAAGACGGTGTAACTTATCGCATCCAATTGGAGGCCTCTGGATTTGTTGGGCAGCAAGAGGCATTTGCAGATGTCAGCGTGGATTTATCTGCCGAAGGAGCCATTTTTACGGATCCACCTTTGACAAATGGTAATATTCGAGTTCCACTGCTACAAGACACAATAGAAACGCCCAATGGCCCTAGGGCAGAGGTACTTGGAATTATTGAAGTACTTGTATTGAATGATGCTATACCAGATGATTATGATGCGGTGTTTACAATTACCGGTGTAGGGGGTGCCATCAACTCAATTTCGAGAGCAAATACATTCACTTTAAAGGTAAATGACGATGATATTGCTCCCTTGTTTACCGAGGATTTCGAAAACGGACTTGGCTCATGGACCATTGTTAATGTAGACGGAAATAATACGTGGACTACCACCTCATTTCAGGGAAACACCTCTGCACTGTCTTCCACATTCAATAGTACAGATGCTGAAGCGGAAGACAACTGGTTGATCAGCCCATCCATTGATTTTGATTCGGAAGAAAATGTGTCTTTATCATTTTTATCCAAGACCCGGTTTAACGATGAAGAGAATAGGCTTGAAGTTTCTGTGATCACCAACTTTGACGGAACTAATCCTTTAGATGCCACGCAGACAATTTTAAGTCCAGCCCTTGATCCTCATACCGGGGGAGGTTTTGGTGATTTTACCGAATCTGGCCTACTTAGTTTAAACATGATTAATGGTATTGGTCATATAGCCTTTAGATTCAAGGCCGTTAGTGCGATTGATGCCTCAGGTTGGGAGGTAGATGATGTAGAGGTGAGTTCATTCAATCCGGACGGTTCTGGAGGAGGCTCAGGTGGAGGCGGTGAAGAACCGGTCTGTATGCTCGGTAGTGGAGTGGTTTTCGAAGAGGATTTTGAAAATGGCGTTGATGATTGGGAGATTTTCAATCCGGACGGTAACAACACTTGGACGACCACTGTTTTTCAAGACAATACATCAGCACTTACCTCAACCTTCAACAGCGCTGCACCAGGGGACGAAGACAATTGGCTAATCTCACCCTCCATTGATTTTGACCAATTCAGCAATGAGATAGTAAATTTCCAGAGCAAGACACGCTTCAATGACTTTAATAATGCAGTTGATGTATTGATCCTCAATAATTATTCAGGATCCGGAGATCCCAGTGGTGCTGACATCACAACTTTAGAACCTACGCTAGATCCACACACGGGAGGAGGCTTTGGGAATTTTACAGCTTCGGGTGATCTTGGTATCTGTGACATTACAGGTATTGGTTACCTGGCATTTAGATTTACTGCAGTAAGTGCGGAAGACGGGGCAGGTTGGGAGATTGATGACATCAAAATCTTTACAACAGACGATGTGGGCTCAGGTGGAGGCGGCTCAGGCTCTGGTGAATTTTTCACGCTTCCATTCTTTGATGACTTTGAGGCTTGCACTGACAACTTTGCAACTCCTGCCAATTGGATTGAAGAGTTTGTTCCTGGTTCCAAAACAGACAGAGGTTGGGGATGCCGCCAGGAGGGCGTGGATGGTAGTAGAGCAGTGAGGGCTAGTGCATTTGGTGGAGAGGCCGGTACTGACAATGCCTGGCTCATTACAGCCAATAAGCTTGATCTTACTATGGAGTCCTCCGCTTTTCTTTCTTTTGATATCAAGTCCCAATTTGATGGACCCGGCGAGCTGGTGGTACAATTCAGCGAGAATTATACGTCTGGAGATCCGAGCTTGGCTACCTGGACAGAACTGAGTGAAGTAGCGGCTCAACTACCTGCTAAGGGAACAGCTACTTATACATCTGTCTCAGCGAGTCTTGCTCAAGCTGTTGGAAAGCAAGTTTACATTGCATTTCAGTATTCAGGGGGAATGAATGATGATTCAGGTTCTTACGAAATAGATAATGTCTCCTTCAGCTCATCGCAGGCTGCAAATACTACCGTCGGTTTTAACACTTCGTCCAGCAGTCAAAATGAAATAGACGCTACTTTTTCAGTGGACATTCCTGTTACACTATCAAACTTTAGTGGCAGTTCGGTAAGTCTATCTGTGTCGGTAACAGGAGGTACTGCAGAATCTGGAGATTTTACGCTCAATACCAGCATGCTTTCGTTTTCAGGGAATGGAACTGAAAATGTCAACATTAGCATAAATGATGACGCTGATGCAGATGATGAGACTGTAGAAATCACCATTGCAGAATCCACCTCGACGGGGGTATCTATCACTTCTGCAGTACATACTCTTTCAATCACAGACGATGACGTGGCTGCAAATTTGGTTTTGGAAGATGGGTTTGAAGGCTGCTCGGCACAGTTTGGTGTTCCGGGAGGCTGGATAGAAGAGGTAGTTCCTGGCTCAAAAACAGACCGAGGTTGGGGTTGTAGGGATGATCAGGAAAGAAATGGCACCTATGCCGTGAGAGCCAGCTCATTCGGTGGATCGGCTGGCACAGACAATACTTATTTGATTTATGCTACTCAAGTCGACTTTGACGCACAAGCTAATGAAGAACTGAGCTTTTGGGCAAAATCTCAATTCAGTGGTGCAGGAACTCTCACCTTTGAATACTCCAGCGATTACAGTGGTTCCGGGGATCCCAGTGTAGCCACCTGGACCAAAGTGAGCATTTCGCTTCCTGCACAAGGTGAAAACACTTTTGCCGAGGTGGTAGCTGATTTGTCAGGAATTACCGGTACTGTCTATTTGGCTTTTCATTTTGAGGGTGCAGCAAACGATGATTCAGTTTCCTGGGATATTGACGACCTCAAGATTACCGGGGAGT
>JBCCLV010000129.1:0-8374 GCA_039026695.1 Bacteroidota bacterium | reverse complement strand
TTTTTATTTAAAATCATTCTAAATAATAATACCCTAAAAGTGCAACAAACGCCCAAAAGCGTATGTTTATTAGCTTTGTAAAGCAAATCTTCAGAACCACACATATATAACATGTCTCAGACATTTAAGCTGAAAAAAGGCTTTGATTTGAAAATCGCTGGTGAAGCGAAAAAAGTTGTTCGAAGCGCGAAGCAATCAGATGTTTTCGCAATTAAACCTGAAGACTTTAGAGGTCTTTCCAGGCCTAAATTATTGGTCAAAGAAGGGGATAATGTAAAGGCTGGTTCAGCCTTATTTTTTGAGCGAGGAGACGAGGAATCAGTTTTTACCGCACCAGTAAGCGGAGAAGTGATTGAGATCAAGCGGGGAGACAAGCGAAAAGTGCTAGAAATTAAAATCCTGGCAGATAAAACAATTGAGTTTGAAACCTTCGGTAAGTTTTCACAATCTGACATCACCAACCTTGCTGTTGAAGAAATTAAAGGACAATTGCGAAAATCAGGTGCGTGGACTTTGCTGGTGCAGAGACCTTACGGGGTGGTTGCCAACCTCAATGATGAACCAAAAGCAATTTTCATTTCAGGTTTTGATTCCCATCCTTTAGCTCCCGATTACGAGTTCTTACTGGACGGACATGCGGAAAATTTCCACGCTGGCATTGCAGCATTAAAAAAGTTGACCACCGGAAATGTCCATCTCTCTGTAAATGGAAAAGAGGAAGTTTCTCAAATCTTTGCGAAAGCAGAAGGAGTGCAGCTAAATACCTTTATCGGGCCACATCCAGCCGGAAACGTAGGCATACAAATCCATCACCTTGATCCTATGAGTAAAGGTGAGATTGCTTGGACCATAGATCCTGTGGGCGTTGCGCAAATAGGTAAGCTATTTTTGGAAGGCATTTTTGATACATCAAGACTAGTGGCAATCACGGGTTCTCAAATCAAAGAGCCAGCTTATGTAAAAACCTTTGCTGGTGCTTGCTTTGATAAGCTTTTAGACAATCAAGTTTTGGGAGATCATAACCGATTCATTTCTGGAAATGTACTCACGGGCCAAGGTGTAGGATCCAATGGTTTTATGGGTTATTACGATCACCAGATCACAGTGATTCCTGAAGGAGATGAGGAAGAGTTCCTGGGTTGGATAAAACCTTCCACCACCAAATTAAGCTACCACCGGGCTTTTGGCTTGTTATCCTTTCTGAATGGAAACAAAGACTACAACGTAAATACTAATACGTACGGAGAGCACCGAAACTTTGTGGTCACTGGAAGTTTCGAAGATGTAATACCCATGGACGTATTACCAATGTATTTATTCAAAGCGATCATGGCAGAGGATTATGAAGACATGGAAGCTTTAGGCATCTACGAGCTTATAGAGGAAGATGTGGCATTATGTGAATTTATTGACGTATCAAAAAACCCATTGCAAGAAGTACTTAGAGAGGGATTAGAATTAATGAAAGAAGGGTAATAGTATGAAATTTTTACAACAGAAGTTTGATCAAATTAAGCCGCTATTTGAGAAAGGCGGAAAATACGAAAAGCTTTATCCCATTTACGAGGGACACAGAACAATTTTCTTTGCTCCAGACCTTACCACTAAAAAGACTGGAACTCAAATTAAGGACAGTGCAGACCTGAAAAGGGTGATGATGACCGTAATCATTGCGATGATTCCTTGTCTGATTTTTGGTATGTGGAACGTAGGCCACCAGCACTTCCTTGCCACTGGGGTAGAGGCTACATTGCTTGACAAGTTCTGGATTGGAATAATGAAAGTGGTACCCATAATTGCGGTATCCTATGCAGTGGGTTTAAGTATCGAATTTACTTTTTGTGTGATCAATCAACGGCCCGTTGAGGAAGGGTATTTGGTTTCTGGTATGCTTATCCCGTTAATTATGCCCGCATCCATACCACTATGGCAGGTAGCACTAGCCACAGCTTTCGCGGTGATTATTGGAAAGGAAGTTTTTGGAGGTACTGGAATGAATATCCTTAATGTGGCATTAACAGCTAGGGTATTTCTATACTTTGCTTATCCGACAGACATTTCTGGTGACGTATGGACTTATTTAGGAGATGCCACTCCTGTAGATGCTTACTCAGGTGCTACCATTCTTGCCTACGGAGCTGAAGCTGCTGCTAATGGTACCAACATGTTACAATTAGCTCAAGATCATTGGGCCTCTGGGATGTTTACCTTCTGGAATATGTTTATAGGTGTTATTCCGGGTAGCATTGGTGAAACTTCAGCGTTGATGTGTCTTATTGGGGCAGTTATCTTAATTGCTACTGGAGTTGGAAGCTGGAAGATCATCCTAAGTGTGGTTTTAGGGACGCTATTTATGGGAGTGATCTTCAATATTGCGGCTGTTAACAGCTTTATGGAAATGCCTGCGCATTACCACCTCGTAATCGGAGGATTGGCTTTTGGAGCTGTTTTTATGGCGACTGATCCTGTAAGCGCATCCCATACCGAGGTGGGTAAATGGGTTTATGGATTTATGATTGGTGTGATCACCGTCCTGATTAGAGTAGTTAATCCAGCCTACCCGGAAGGTATAATGCTAGCAATACTATTTATGAACGTATTTGCTCCACTTATTGATTATTACGTAGTAGAAGCAAACAAGAAAAGAAGACTGAGACGTGCGACAATCTAATTTATATGTTATCCTTTTTGCAATAGGCATCACGATCGTTTTCGGAGGTGCCCTATCTTTTGCATCTGTAGGACTCAAGCCACTACAGGACAAGCAGGTGGAGATCGACACAAAAAAGAAGATCCTTGGGGCTGTAATGAATATTTCCACCATCGAAGATCCTAACGAAATCCTTAGAATTTATGAGGAGAAAGTATCTTCTATAGTAGTTGACATTAATGGGAGTTTAATAGAAAAGGATGAAAAAGGGAATCCAATAATTGCGGAGAAAGTCAACATCCAAAAAAATTCAAAACTAGATCCAGCTAAAAGACAGTATCCAGTTTTCATGTTCAGCGAATCTGGCGCAGAAGTAGATTCATACATATTCCCTACATTCGGTTCAGGTCTTTGGGATTGGATTAGTGGTTATGTAGCTCTTGAAAAAGATCTAAATACAGTTCTTGGGGTTGCTTTTGATCATAAAGGTGAAACTCCTGGCCTTGGTGCAAGAATTACTGAAACCAATGTCCAAGAACGATACATAGGGAAGAAGATTTTCAATGAAGAAGGTAGCTTGGTAAGCATAAAAATGTTGAAGGGCGAAGGTAATGCAGGGTTGACGGCACATCAAGTAGACGGTATGTCTGGAGCTACGATTACCGGTAAGGGGGTCAATGTGATGTTAGAAAGTTACTTTTCCCACTATCTTTCCTTTATTGAGAAAACCAAAACTGAAAAAACAGCAAGTTTATGAGTACGGATGTAGCGGAAGTATCTCCAGAGTCAGCAGTTGCGCTTAAAGCCAAAGTGCCGGCGGAACCATTATTGTCCAAAAGAAGGAAAAGGATCGTTTCTGATCCTTTAAATGATGATAATCCCATTACTATTCAGGTGCTGGGAATTTGCTCAGCCTTGGCAGTGACGGTGCAATTTAAGCCAACAATGATCATGTCAATTGCTGTGATCTTTGTGATTGTTTTCGCCAACTTAATTACGTCACTGATGCGAAAGCTGATCCCTAACAGAATCAGGATTATCGTGCAGCTGGCAATTATCGCTACGTTAGTGACGCTGGTGAGTGAAGTGTTAAAGGCTTATAGTTACGACATGTATAAGGTCTTGGGAGCTTATGTTGGCCTCATCATCACAAATTGTATAGTAATGGGTCGGCTAGAAGCATTTGCTATGGCAAATAAACCATATGATTCGGTTTTGGATGGTTTTGGAAGCGGATTCGGTTACGCATGGATCATTCTGGTAGTGGCATTTTTTAGAGAGCTCTTTGGTGGAGGTACAGTTTTCGTAGGTACTCCGCTCGAATTTGATGTTTATGGAGCTATAGGTGGTCTATTTGGTACCACCCTGCAAACAAATGGTCTTTTTGTTGACTCAATTGGTGCATTCGTGATTTTAGGAATCATTATTTGGGTGCAAAGGTCGAAAAACGGATACGTAGAACACTAACAATCGTTACTAATGGAAGCTATTAACATTGCAATTAAAGGCATCTTCATAGACAATATGGTTTTTGCATATTTCTTAGGGATGTGTTCCTTTCTGGCCGTATCCAAAAAAGTGAAAACCGCATTCGGATTAGGGTTAGCAGTGATTTTCGTTTTAACAATTACTGTTCCTATCAACTGGTTGATTCAAGAGAAAGTCCTTAAAGAGGGTTCTCTGGCTTGGCTTGGTAGCGGATTTGCCACAACAGATCTTACATTCCTTCAATTTATAATATTCATCGCGGTGATCGCAGCGATGGTACAGCTTGTAGAGATGATCATTGAGAAATTTTCTCCTTCCCTATACGGTTCTCTAGGAATTTTCTTGCCGCTGATAGCTGTAAACTGTGCTATACTAGGTTCATCTCTATTTATGGTGCAGCGAGACTATTCAATCGTGGAAGCTACAGCATTTGGTTTCGGATCGGGGACAGGCTTTTTCCTTGCAATCATTGCCCTTGCTGCAATAAGAGAAAAATTAAAGTACAGCCACGTGCCTAACGGACTAAAGGGACTTGGGATCACTATGCTTATCACAGGGTTGATGGGACTCGCCTTCAAATCTTTTATTGGAATAGCCTTGTAGTGCTTTTAGCCCTTTATTTACTGTGTCAGCAGTCTTTAATCAGGGATCGAAATTTCATAGTATATCGGTTCAGCCATAGGCCCTCCCTATTCGGAGGCTTCCGGAAGAGCTCTGCTAAAGTCTTAGCAGTTTAGAAATTGCAACTGTTTCCAGTGAAATAGTATAGGTTAAATTGACAAAACTAAGTTGAAGGAGTTGTCCTTGTACAGGTACATTCTTCATTTTGCCAGCTTCTCTAGAAGTTCATTCTCAAACGAACAGGTCTGTGCATCTCAGCAACTTTTATCTTGACCAAATTCCTGTCTACAGATCGTGAGGAATGGCAACTGAGCAGCACTAAATTCTGATTTTCTAAATTTGTATTATGCTTTCTCAAAGAGCTCTTTTTTTAACGAATCTAGCCCAGACCTCCCCTTCCCCCCTACTCCTAGAAATTGAATCTGCAGAAGGAGTTTACATGTGGGACGTGGATGGCAAGCAATACATCGACCTCATCTCAGGTATTGGCGTTTCAAATGTCGGGCACCGCCACCCTAAAGTTGTGGAAGCCATAAAAAAACAAATTGATAGCCACCTTCACGTGATGGTCTACGGGGAGTTTGTACAAAGTCCTCAAGTGCGACTTGCAGAGGCTTTAGCAAAGTCGCTGCCTGAGCCACTCAATGCTGCGTTCCTGGTGAATTCAGGCAGCGAAGCAATTGAAGGAGCCTTGAAACTTGCCAAAAGAGCTACTGGCAAATCCAAAATAGTCTCTTGTCATGAAGCTTATCATGGCTCCTCGCACGGCGCTCTCTCCATCTCCGGCTGTGAGAATTTCAAGCAAAACTATCGACCTCTCTTACCTGGAATTTCCCACATTCGCTACGGTGAAATAGATGATTTAGAAAAGATCACAACTGAAACCGCTGCTTTTGTAGTAGAGACCGTACAAGGAGAGGCAGGTGTGCGCTATGCTGGTAAAAAATACTGGAAGAAAGTGCGTGAAAGATGTGATAGCACAGGAACGCTTCTGATCCTTGATGAAATACAGTGTGGTTTTGGACGCACAGGCACGCTTTGGGCCTTTGAGGAGTATGATATCGTACCTGATATACTGGTTGCTGCCAAAGGTATGGGAGGAGGAATGCCTATTGGTTGTTTTATCGCCAGTCAGGAACTAATGCAGGTATTTACCGAAAATCCTGTACTAGGGCATATTTCCACTTTTGGCGGCCACCCAGTCTCCTGCGCAGCTGCCTTAGCTACGATGCAAGCGATTGAAAGTGAGCAATTACTGGCAGGGATCAGCAGGAAAGAAGCGCTATTTCACAAATTGCTCACGCATCCTGCCATAAAAGAGATCCGAAGTAAAGGTTTGATGATTGCTGTCTCTTTCGAATCGTATGCCATACTCAAACCAATCATTGATAAGGCGATAGAGCTCGGTATCGTCACTGACTGGTTTTTGTTCAATGACCATTCCATGCGTATTGCTCCACCGCTGATCATTACGGAGGAACAAATCGTGGAGGCTTGCGATAAAATAAATCAGGCTATTTCTTCAATCTTACCTAAGAATGAAGTGCTTCTTCCTGCCTAGCATTTTGGGCACTTAAATCACTTCGTACCAAAAAATGGCTTCTGAGCCAAGGTAAATCTTTATCTCGTCTCCGTAGTGTTCATCATAGCCACGTACGCTAGCAAAGATTGAGTCCGCAACTAGTAACTTGCACAAAAAGAACTTCTTTATGCAAATGATTGAAAAAGTATCAGAAGCCTCAAGCTTTCTCGAAAAGCGAGGATTTGAAGCACCTGAGGTAGGAATTATCTTAGGCACAGGTCTGGGAGCCTTGGTACAAGAAATCGAAATCGAAGCAGAACTGGTTTATTCCAATATACCGCACTTCCCAATTGCTACTGTGGAATTTCACAAAGGGAAGCTCATATATGGCAAGCTGGCAGGTAAAAAAGTGATTGCAATGCAAGGTAGATTTCATTATTATGAAGGCCACACGATGGCTCAAGTCGTCTTTCCTGTGCGAGTAATGAAGTCATTGGGTATCCAAAAACTACTAATATCCAACGCGGCAGGATGTATGAACCTAAACTGGAAAAAAGGCGAACTTATGCTGGCAGACGACCATATTAACCTTCAACCAGAAAACCCACTGAGGGGACATGAAGCCGCCGCATTTGGACAAATTTTTACTGATATGTCCCAACCTTACAGTCCAGTCATTAACGAGCAACTAATGCAAATAGCGAATGATAAGCATATCGCGCTGCATAAAGGAGTATACGTATCTGTGGCAGGGCCCAATCTTGAGACCAGAGCTGAATACAGGTACCTCAAAATGATTGGCGCTGATGTGGTAGGTATGAGCTCGGTTCCTGAGGTCATTGCGGCAAACCAAATGGGGCTTCCAGTGGCCGCTGTTTCAGTTCTCACAGATGAATGCGACCCTGATAATCTTGAGCCTGTAAACATTGAAGACATCATAAATACAGCCAAGAAAGCAGAAAAAGACCTAGTCACACTTTTCAAGTGTTTGCTTGAGGCACATTGACTTCTAGAAAGGAGCGTTTTAAACATGTCATTGCAATTGTTGTTAGACACATATCAAAATGCATGGTTCTCCATTATTTTATAAGTTAAATGAGGAGACTTTTTACGAAGTTTGCAAAAACATCTTTACACGATAGTTCTTTACGTGACTCTGGGATTGTTTGCCCAATCTCAGGAGCTTCCGCCCTTTGAAAATTTCGCACCGAAGGACTACCAGGCTCAAAATCAAAACTGGTCAATCACACAAGACCATGAGAATGTAATCTACTTTGCAAATAATGCTGGTTTGCTTGAATTTAATGGTGCAAAATGGACCACTTATCCGTCACCTAATCAAACCATCATGAGGTCGGTATTGGCGCTGGGTAAGAGGATTTATACCGGATGCTATATGGAGTTTGGCTATTGGGAGAGGTCTCAGAGAGGTCAGCTTCAGTATCAATCTATTTCCGAAGAACTTAAAATAGAACTGATTGAGGATGAAGAAATTTGGCACATCATCGATTACAAAAATTTCATTCTTTTCCAGTCTCTTCAGCGCATTTACCTCTATTCGCTTGAAGACGGTTCTGTCAAGAAAATTGATGCACAAAATGAGATTATCAAAATATTCAAGGTTGATGAGTCCGTTTTCTATCAAGATCGTGGCTTTGGCCTGTTCAAGTTTCATGATGAAGGCCCCAGCCTTCTATCTGATCATGTGCTAGTACTTAAAAATGAAGTGGTTGGAATCTTTTCTGATGCTAAAGATTTACTAATCGTCACTAGCAGCAGTGGGATTTATCAACTTTCACAAAAAGAAGTTGTGCCGTGGAATAAAGCGAACAAGCACTTACGCAATCTGCAAGTCTACAGTACGCTGCAAACTGCAGAGGGAAGCTTAATCCTAGGCACTATATCACATGGCATACTAGATATTTCGGATCAGGGTGACTTAAGGCAGAACTACAGTCAGGAAAATAGTCTTGCTAATAACACGGTGCTTTCTCTATTTCAAGATGCTGATGAGAACATATGGTCAGGGTTGGACAATGGAATTACACTAATAAATAGAAATGCACCCATCCGTATTTTTCGAGATGCGGAAG
>JBCCLV010000128.1:0-8674 GCA_039026695.1 Bacteroidota bacterium | reverse complement strand
TTATAAGATGCTTTGAAACCTGCTAGTGTAGTTCAAAACAACTTAGAAATTCTATCCTAGACTTAAGATCCAAAAAGAAAAAGCACCATTCCTATCCCAAATTCGTAGAGCAACATAAGTTTGTCAGGACAGTTTGTAATGGTTATGAAGAAAGTGATTGTGATTGGGGCCGGAATAGCAGGATTGGCGAGTGCATTACGGCTAAGAGCGAAGGGATATGATGTATCAGTTTTTGAGTCTAACAGTTACGCTGGAGGAAAGCTGCATGCACTAGAAAGTAAAGGGTACCGGTTTGATTATGGTCCATCGCTTTTCACCATGCCTCACTTTGTCAACGAGCTCTTTGAGCTTCACAACGAGGATCCTAAAAGTCGCTTCAATTATTCACAAAAAGACATCATCTGTAACTACTTCTGGGATGATGGTACACGTTTTTCAGCTCCTGCAGATCGAGCAGTTTTTGTACAAGAAGCGGCAGAGGTTTTCTCCGAACCCAAATCACATCTGAATAAATACCTGGCTGATAGCAAGAAAAAGTATGACCTAACCGCTGGTCTTTTTCTCGAAAAGTCTCTACATAAATCCTCAACCTACCTCAGCACCACCGCTCTGAAGAGTGTGCTCCAAAGCGGCGGACTCTCCCTCACTAAAACGCTAAACGAAGTAAACCAAAAGCACTTCGATCACCCAAAGCTGGTCCAATTGTTTAATAGGTACGCTACATATAATGGTTCTGACCCCTACGTCACCCCCGGAATCATGTCCCTGATTCCTCACCTGGAAATGCAGTTCGGCACTTTTTATCCCAAAGGAGGTATGCATGAGATATCACAAAGCCTATACCGGCTTGCAGTGGACAAAGGTGTTGCGTTTCATTTTAATGCCACTGTAGACGAAGTTTTGCATGAAAAGGGGCAAGTGAAAGGAATTGTGTCTGGAGAAGAGACGTACTTTGCTGAAATGGTAGTATGCAATATGGATGTTTTTTCCGCCTACCAGAGCATTTTAAAGGATGTGAAACCGCCAGCAAAAGTGCTAAAGCAGGAAAGATCTAGCTCAGCACTCATCTTTTACTGGGGAGTAAAGAAATCATTTCCCGAGCTCGATCTTCACAACATATTTTTCTCCAATGACTACAAAGAGGAATTCAAAACCATCTTCCAAAAAAACTCCATAGTAGAGGATCCTACTGTTTACATCAACATTACAAGTAAGGAGGACCCAGAGCATGCTCCGAAAAATGCAGAAAATTGGTTTGTAATGATCAACACACCCAGCAACCAGGGACAAGATTGGGATACCCTAAAAAAAGAAGCAAAGCGGAACGTGCTTCGTAAACTTTCCTACGCTCTGAAGACAGACATTGAAACCCTCATCGAAACAGAAATCACGCTAGACCCCATAAGGATCGAAGCTGATACCCATTCTCATCAAGGGTCGCTGTATGGTACATCTAGCAACTCGAAATTTGCTGCATTTTTACGACACCCAAATTTCTCTTCGAGTATTAAGAACCTATATTTCTGTGGTGGCTCAGCACATCCGGGCGGTGGTATTCCGCTTTGTCTGCTATCTGCAAAAATCGTTTCAGACCTCATTCCTGCTGCATGAGTAATACGCGTACTAATGTGGCCATTGCGATCCTCTGGCTTTTTCACCTTTCTGGAATCATTGGAATGCTACTGGGGTACAGCGAGTGGTTCCTTTCTAAAACACCGCTCAATCTTATCATTTGCCTTATGCTACTGGCGTGGGTCGGGGATTTGCTGTCTAATAGGAAAGCAGTATTAGCGTCTATTTTCTTTGTTAGTGGCATGTTAGTCGAGTGGGTTGGCGTAAAATTTGCAGTGCCCTTTGGTGAATATTACTACGGCGAGAGCTTGGGAACAAAGCTTGATGGTGTCCCATTTTTGATCGGTGGCAACTGGGCCATGTTGGTGATTATTACCGGATGTATTTCAAGCCGCATATCAGGTAATTTCTTAGTTAAAGTGCTACTTGGGGCTGGACTGATGGTGTTGCTGGACCTTTTCATTGAACCAAATGCAGCCAATTTCGACTTCTGGTTTTGGGAAAATGAAACCATTCCTTTGAGCAATTACATAGCCTGGTTTGTGATCTCAGCATTGCTTCATTGCATCTATCAAAAAAATATGCCCAAACAGAATTTCCGTTTTTGCTTGCATCTTTACCTAGCACAACTTGCCTTTTTCACATCATTTTATGTCTATCCATTCCTTTGATTACGCCATCATAGGTGCCGGAGCTGCCGGTCTGCATCTAGCAATGCAACTTGCTGCGGATAAGGCCTTTGAAGGTAAAACCGTGCTGATTTTGGACAAGGATGAGAAGAAGAGTAACGATCGTACCTGGTCTTTTTGGGAGAAGGGAATAACAGATTGGGATAAAATCTCCACAAAGAGCTGGAACAAAGCGGTCTTCTACTCAAAAAGCAAACAATATTTGCTTCCGCTCAGCAATCACCATTACAAAACCATCCGCTCAGCAGACTTCTACGCACACGCAAAGAAGATCATTGCAAAACATGAGTATTTTACCTGGCTACATGATGAGGTGGCGGATGTGACCGATCAGACTATCACAGGAGCAAAAAGCAAGTACCATGCTGGGCACATCTTTGATAGCAGACTGCCTTCTTCATTTACACAGAAAAATGGGCAGCACGTTTCCCTAATACAGCATTTTCTAGGGTGGTTTATTGAAACTGAAGAACCCATATTTGATGAGGATGAAATCACGATCATGGATTACCGTGTGCGATGGAAGTCCCAAACTAGTTTCCACTATATTCTTCCGTTCTCTTCTCAAAAGGCGCTGATTGAGTTCACGCTTTTTAATGAGTCGCTATTGGCTCAAGAGGATTATGAAAAAGTGCTGAGGGGATACATTGAGGAGCAACTAGGCATAAAAAACTTCAAGATAATCGAAGAAGAGAAAGGACAAATCCCTATGTCTACCTATCCTTTCCATCTGCACCATGAAAAGTATCTTACTAAAATCGGAACTGCTGGCGGTTGGGTGAGGCCTTCATCGGGTTACTCATTTAAAAACGCACAAAGGTATTCTGCTAAGATCCTGAACAACATAAAGAAAGGCAGAGAACCGCACCTTGGCGTGGCAGTCAATCGTTTTCGCTTCTACGATAAGATTTTTCTTGCAGTTCTAAAGGAGCGGAATGACCTGGGCGCCGAAATTTTTGAAAGGTTGTACACCAGACAGCCTATCGTATCACTTTTTAGGTTTTTGGATGAAGGAAGTACTTGGTTGGAAGACATCAAAATAATGCTTTCACTCAATCAGCCCATCTTTCGAAAAGCACTACGAAAAGTGATCCTTCGAAAACAGCGGGTATAATCGGCAAGATAAATGAGGGACTGCCTGGAACGCAGGGACATGTAAGGGCTGCTTTTGTTATAAAGCAGAGGTCGCAAAACTCTCATTCTCAATATTTTTTAAATTTTTATAAAAATATAGGTAGGGTAATCTTATTACTGGCCGTCTGGTAATTCTATCAAAAGAGCACTTAAAACAGGTCTGAAGCCATGTTGATCGTAAAGTGCCGCAGCAGCAGATGGCTTCACTTAATTTGGGACTTAAACACAAAAAAATAAGCTATGAAAACCCATCTATTAATTTGTCTAACATGCATTGTATCCCTAGCGCTGATCAGTTGTGGAGAAGATGATACTGTTTCTGACATGATAGAAGACATCAGTTACACTGCTACCCTATCGGGGACAGGTACTTCGTTGCCTGAAAACGGAGGATCAGCCTCCATTACCATCTCGCTGAGCGAAGCAAACCAAGGAGATGCAATAGATTTTCAACTTTCTTTTGCCGGAACTGCGACGTTAGACCAGGACTACAGCCTGTCTTCACAGAACTTCTCCATTCCGGCAGGCAGCCAGTCCGCAACATTTGCAATTGATATACAAGATGATACTGTGGTAGAAGGAGATGAAGACATTGTGATCTCTCTAAGCTTTCCTAATGCAGCAGACGTCACTCTGAGCGGTAGTGCTTCTGTCAATTTTACAATCACCGATGATGACGTGGAATCATCTGCTTGCTCGGGAACTCAGGACTCCTACCAAATTGACTTAGATGCTTCTGGCTGCAAGGAAAGCGCTGAAGATAACCTTGGGGTTATGTCGGAATATACCGTATCAACCAGCGGTAATATGCGGATCATTACTTCCAATAGTATCCCCAATCACAACATAGGAATGTTCCCTAACAGCGGAAATCCAAACACCATATCAGTACAAAATAAAACATTTGAGATAGCGCTAAATCCCAGTAAAAGCAGCTCAACCACTTCACTGACGACCAGCAATGGTCAACCGCGTTACTGGTTTGGCATCTTAGACAACAGTGTTGTTTTAGCCCCGATTGCGGCAGAGTTCTTTACCAATACCAGCAATGGACAGGATAACACGGACTGGAATGAGAATGCGCTGAGTTCCAACATAAGACTAGGAACAGACTGCAACAACTCACACGTATTTCCTAGTGGGAGGTATCACCATCATGCCACGCCATCAGCTTACATAGCAGATCGAGGCATAACAAGCGGCAGCACGACTCAAATTGGCTGGGCAGCAGATGGATTTCCGATTTACTACAAGTATGGAAATAAAGGAGGTTCAATAGAAGAGCTTGCCTCGAGCTATCGACTAAAAACAACTGAGCGAGGTGGAGATGGCGTATCAGCACCTAGTGGATGCCCGGATGGTACCTACACGCAAGATTATGAGTACGTAGCAGGACTAGGGGATCTCGATGAGTGCAATGGATACGAAGATCCGACGCTAGGTTACATTTATGTGATCACTGACACATACCCGTCCATTCCGAGATGTTTCTCAGGCACTCCCAGCGATGATTTTCAAAATCGGTAGTAACTTCATTTGCAGATGGAATTATCTCAAAAGATCAAATCATATCGCGCCCATTACTGGGCGCGATACTTTTGGGTTTCTGTATTTCTTTCTCTTATCAATATCCTGCCGCTCAAAGCACATACCATTGTTATGGTGCAATATGAACTGATAGAAGTAGATGGAAATTGGACGTTCTACTTTCGTCAAAAAACCAACCAACTTCGAAATACTATTTACGATAAGCGACCAGAGCTCAAGGGTCTCAACCTTAATTCTGAAGATTTTTTGAACGCTACTGCGGAGACAATCATCTCGAGCCTGCAACTTTTTTCAGACGGCAACCCAATTGACTTGGTCCCTAAAACAATGGAATACGGGGGCCTAGAATTTGAGGCTTTTTTTAATGTATGCGGACTACCTTCAAAACCACAATCCCTAAGAATTGAAACAAGTAGTTTTGACGAGCATGAGCATTCTATAGCAGTGATGAAAGTCACTCAAAATAATGACAGCTTTTTACATTTTTTCAATAGCAAGGAAACAGCGGCTATCTACGATTTCAGCACAAGACGCTACGAAATTGTGCAACCAGAATACGCGGCTATACAAACAGAAGTAAAATCTAAATCAGATAACTTCATCTACTATTTGCTTCCTTTATCACTTATCCTGATCGCAGGATCCTGGCAACTGAAAAAGCGCTTTTTCTAGGATCTCTCTTTCTTATTCAAAAAGCGATAGGTATTTACTGTAGTATTCGGCAGTGGAGATCTTCTGTCCTCGAATAGTAGTAACAGTGCAATCAGGCCGGGGAATAGAAAAATAAGCAAAAGAAAAGCGAGCGTTCTGAGGACCCTCTTTTACAACTTGATGATTCAAGGCCTTAAAACCGCTCATTAGTTCAAGTAAATAGCCGGAAAAGCAGATGATCTGATCGGTTTGCGCTATTGTACACCAGCTGCCCATGCTGTTTTGATACTGAAACTCTTCATCGATACCGAAGGGGAACACGGTAAATAGAGAACCATCCGGGTGAGGGCTAAGTCTTTGCTTTCCATGATCACCCGCTGGATAAAAATTTGTGGAAAGCGAATGCGAAATACATAAATTGTAAAAATCAAAAAGGCTGGGAAATAGGGCACTCACGATTTCCTTTTCGAGTTCCGAAATTATATGAATTAGTTTCTGCTGCTCATTGATAAGCGGAGCAAATTCGGCGGCATGTCTTGTTGCATCAAAGTAATCTGATATCACATAGGTATACAGTCGGTCTTCGGCGTATTGATTTGCACTGTCTTCCTGACCCATAAAAGAATAGCCCTCAAAGAACGAGTTGAAATTGGTCTGTAAAAATCGTGACTTATAGGCCGGTGCTCGCGCCAGAAAGTCTTGGTAGCAGCTTTGATGAACCGAAGAGTCTAAACGTGGAATGCCGGTGTACCAAATGCCTGTCTTGAGAAAGTGATCCTGCTGTGATTGTGATATCATTGCGTCTACAAAGATGTCTTCATTAGAGGTAATTGAAATAGCTGCGACCGGTACTAGCCTGGGGTATCTGGTGCTATTGATTAGACAAAATAAATGGTGCTGGCCTTTGGCCATCGTAAGTGGACTACTGAGTATCTATTTGTTCTTTCAGTCCAAGCTGTATTCAGAGTCCTTTCTTTACGGATACTATGTTTTGATTTCTATCTATGGCTGGTGGAACTGGTCAAAGCCTAAAAAGGAGCTCCTGATCTCCACCTGGAAATTTTACTTTCACGTGGTAGGTATATCAACTTGTTTGCTTCTTTCCGCCACGCTGGGTTATTTTTTTGCCACCCAAACTGATGCCGCCAGACCTTATCTTGATGCCTCTACAACCATATTCAGCTTTCTGGCTAGTATCCTGGAAACCAGAAAAATCTTGTCCGGTTGGATTTACTGGATTGTCATCAATGGAGTAACCGTTGCCCTGTATTCGTCAAAGTCATTGGACATTTACGCTGGGCTGATGGTGATCTACTTTATTATGTCCATAGTTGGATACATCACCTGGAAAAAATCATACACAGCCCAAACTGAATCCAGCCAGAATGGCCACCCTGCCTAGACCGAATGATCGATGTCCACGAGAGCTAGCTTTTTGTTGATACTATCTATCTCCGCTTCGGACAAAGAAAAGTGCAAAGCCTCAGCGTTTTCGGTTGCCTGCTTGGCATTTCTTGCACCCACCAAAGCTGCCGTGATCCCAGGCTGTTGCACAGTCCAGTTAATGACCAATTGTGCTAAAGTCACACCATGGTCTTCTGCGATAGGTTGAATCTTTTCCAGGAATTTATTGGTATTTGTACGGTTTGGTTCCTTAAAAAACTTATTGCTTGCGCGGTGGTCCCCTTTACCAAATTCATAGTCCTTTGTGATTTTGCCTGTGAGCAACCCTCTCTGTAGCGGACTATAAGCAAGTATTCCAATTTCCTTCTTTGCACAAAAGGGCAAGATGTCCGTTTCAATTTTGCGATAAACCATGCTGTAAGGCGATTGACTAGAAGCAATATTCATGACTTCCATGCCCTCTTCCATCATACTTACAGCCATGTTTGACACCCCAAAAGCCTTGATCTTGCCTTGCTTTTGCAACTGATGACATGCCTCCATCATTTCATCTACAGGAGTAGACGGGTCTGGACGGTGAATTTGATATAGATCGATATAGTCCGTTTGCAATCGGCGAAGAGATTGCTCCACCTCATAAATGATGGATTCCTTACTTGCATTAGAGTAAATATACTGATCTTTCCCTCCCGGAGTAGCGCCCTTCATAAGTGCCTCGCCTCGCGGCATCTCCCAGTTCCAGCCAAATTTGGTAAGTATTTCTAAGTGCTGCCTACCCACTTCTTTAGCGAATGAACCTACAATTTTTTCACTATGTCCTAGGCCATAGACGGGTGCAGTGTCAATGGAAGTAACGCCCCGATCATAACTCGCTTTCATTGCTTCACTTGCGAGCCGGTCATCTGTTCCTCCCCACATCCATCCTCCAATTGCCCATGCTCCAAACACCACTGGAGAAACCCGTAAATCTGAATTACCTAATTGTACTTTTTCCATTGGCTTAAATCTACTGTAATCCTAATATCTCGTGAAGTAGGTCTGTAGTTGATATTCAATAACATAAATTTTTGTATATGTTTTTCATAATTTAATTAAATCATATTTTATGATTTTCCATGAAAGACTCCCGTTTATTTGCAAAAAAAGCAATGCAGACACTCGAAAAATTCCACACAAAAGATAAAGTCAAAACCAAAATCGCGGTAGCGAAAGGAGACGGAATTGGTCCGGAGATCATGGATGCCACCCTGAAGATTTTGGATGCAGCCGATGCTCAAATAGATTACAACTTTCTAGAAGTCGGTGAAAAGCAATACCTATCAGGCAATACTGCTGGCATCTCCGAAGAGGGATGGAATACCATCAACCAGGCAAAAGTTTTACTTAAAGCGCCAATTACAACTCCTCAAGGGTCTGGCTACAAGAGCTTAAACGTCACCATTCGTAAATCTCTGAACCTCTTTGCCAATGTAAGGCCCTGTAAAAGTCTCCACCCCTACATCACAACTTTGCATCCTGATATGGATGTAGTAGTAGTAAGAGAAAACGAGGAGGATCTCTACGCAGGGATCGAGCACCAGCAAACCGAGGACGTGATACAGTGCCTGAAGCTAGTGTCAACTTCAGGGAGTGAGCGAATTATCAAATACGCTTTTGAATACGCCAAGCAAAACAAG
>JBCCLV010000127.1:0-9013 GCA_039026695.1 Bacteroidota bacterium | reverse complement strand
TTTTGCTCTGTCCACTGTCGAGTTAGGTCACGGTGCCTTCCTGACATGTAAGCCAAAAGTTTGGGGCCATTGAATATTTCCTGACCAAAGGCATAATATCCTTGCACAGTCAGATCAAAGCCTTTGTACGCAGCAGATAGTACCACCCCCGCCTCAAAATCAGGCATTCCAGATCCTGCATACACCCTGTCTTCATCTGTAAGTAGACTGTCACCATTTTGGTCCACAAACATCATATCTCCAAGCTGCGCAGTAGGATCCCAATAGTTTTCCAGCTGTTCTTGTGTTTTGATCACGCCAGCTGATTCGTAAAGAAAAAAGGCTCCTGCCTCACGACCTCTAGTGATAAAAGTGGTTTGATCAACACTTTCACCTTCATAATTTATGGGTCTACCTCCACTAAAGACAAGTCCTTCTTTTCCATTAAGGTCGGTAACCTCATTTCGATTTCTCGTGAAAGTGAAATCAAGTCCGTACTGTAAGCCCGACCTTGTCTGGTTGTTGTATGAAAGTGCCATTTCAAGCCCCTTGTTAGTCATCTCACCCGCATTCACAAAAACTCCCCGGTAGATAAATCCTGCACCAGTTGGGGTTACACCTAACGACAAAGGCGTTCTTTCATTAAGCAGCATGTCTTCAGTGTTATTTATGTAGTAATCCGCTGAAAACTGGATCCTGCCATTCCAGATCTCACCATCCAACCCGAAATTTCGTGAGACAACTGTCTCCCATTGTAGTTCCGGATTAGCAAACCCCCTGGAAATATTACCAATTCCAACTGCTTCATCAGGACCAAAAGGATAATTTATACCACCTTCAATGGTTGGTATATAAGCATAAGCTCTTGCATTCTGATTTCCAACCCTTCCGTAACTGGCACGTAATTTTAGGCTTCTAATGAATCCATCTGATGGGAAAAAAGACTCCTCTGCGATGTTCCAGCCAGCAGATACTCCCCAAAATGTGTCTAGCCTGTTATCTTCAGAAAAATTTGAAGAACCATCACGCCGTATATTGAAAGAGAACAAATACTTATCCATAAAATCGTATTGAACTCTCGCCAATTTACCCGTCAGCGTTTGTGTTATCTCTGTACCGAACGGCTGACTCCCGGCAAGCCCAGCACTTAAGACTTGTGTACTATTGGACTGTAATCCCAATACACCGCCACCCGAGTTTTTCCAATCATACTTTTCGTAAGTAAGACCCGCCAGTAGATTGAGATGATGCTTGCCAAATTCTTTATTGTATTTGAGCAGTCCATTAAAAACATCTCGATTGGTCCAGATATAACTTTCATCCAGCGAGGCTTCAGGAACACTCGAGAGTAAATTCAATTCACCTTCTCGATTGAAGAGCAACACTTGTGGTTGAAATCTTGTATTTACACTCTGCCCATTATTCCTCCCTAAGTTCACCTCGGCCTTAAGACCATCGATGATCTCGTATTCCATTAGCATCGCATAATTCGTGTTGTTTCGGTTAGTTTTATTTTCATTATCAAGGATCCTTGCAACCCAGCCGTAAGTGAAAAGATTGATGTCCTCATCAACCTGAATACCACTTTCACCTACCTGCCCTGTTTGATCTAGTGGCCGATTGGAGGGTCGCTGGTTTACGGCATATTCATAAATGCTAAATGGCTCTTGAGATTGATTTTCCTCGGTTAAAGCCATCGTAAATCTTGCTCGAAACCGATCTTGCTTATACTCTCCCGTAATCCTCGAGGAAAGACGATCAAAACCAGAATTCACCAAAATGCCGTCTTGCTGAAAATAATTCGCAGTGGCTGAAAATGTAAGGTTTTCCTGACCTCCTGAAACCGAAACTACATAATTGGAGATAGCAGCGTTGTTATCTGTTACATCGTCCACGAAGTTTGAATTGAAAAACAAAGCGTTACTATTTCGCTGAGTAATCGTGTTCTCTTGTTCCAAATTGTCGGTGGTGAGTTGGTCGATATACAATTGCTCCTCTGCGTTTGCCAATGGTGTACCGGAGACAATGTTTTGGATACCATAGTAAGAACTGACATCTACCCTGATTTTACCAGGTTGGCCGCTCGTGGTAGTGATAAGCACTACACCATTTGACGCCCTTACTCCATAAATCGCAGCAGACGCACCGTCCTTCAATACATCAATTGATTTGATTTGCTCTGGAGGAATATTGGGAGTTCCTTGAAATGGAATCCCATCCACTACGTAAAGTGGATCAGCTCCATTGATGGAACCCAAGCCGCGAATTTGTACATTCACCCCGTCTCCCGGACGGCCGCTCGATGCCTGAATGTTCACTCCTGCTAGTCTTCCTTGTAGCGCCTCTCCAACATCCGCTGTGGGCTGTATACCAAACTCTTCCGCGCTTAGTGATGCTACAGCACCTGTAACCTCCTTTTTCTGTTGAGTTCCATAGCCAATGACGACTACCTCAGATAACTCCTCCAGATTTGGAGCTAAACCAAAGTCTATCGTCGTTCTTCCAGCAATCAAAACTTCCTGGGTAAGAAAGCCTATGTAACTCACCACTAAAGTCTCTACACCATCTGCTACAGTCAATGTGTAGTTCCCTTCAATATCGGTAATGACCCCATTGGTCGTCCCCTTCACAAATACTGTCGCTCCAGGCAATTCAGTACCATCTGCAGAATCAGTAACCTTCCCTGATATGGTTCGTTGCGCACTAGACACATACGCTACCATAAGAAAAGATAGAAAGATACCGCTTCGAATAATCGTAAAACAGATCCTCATAAATAATAGTCGTTGTTATGAAATAGTAAATCAACTGTCGATTTATTAAATCGATCACAAACAAACATATCTAAAGAGGTACCATTTTATATATTTCATAAACTAGACAAAAACTCTACACGCTTGTATATTTGAGCTATAGTAGACTGTACTACCGGAAAATTTCGTTTTAGCAATACCTTAGTTCTTTACCTGCTTTTTTTCGAAACTTGTACCAAAACCAACTTACTGTTGATTGGAATGAAACAATTAGCTCAATTCGCCTCTACCATCGCAATCGTCTTTGCTGCGAAATTTGCGGTTTCACAACCGTTTATAGAAGTTTCCGATCGTGTCGGATTTGGAGCTATCAAATACAACAATGGGGTTGCCGTTGCAGATTACGACAATGATGGCGACCTGGACGTATTCATTGTATCAAGGTGGGTACGCTCTGAAACAGAAGCAAAAAGTCAGCTATTTCGAAATGACAATAATGGAAAGTTCACAGATGTTACTGCTCTTTCAGGAATAGATAGCAGAGATGATTACACCAGAACATTCAGACCTGGACCCTATGATTTTGGCAGCAAGATGAGCGCATCTTGGGGGGACTTTAACAACGATGGTTACCAGGATCTTTTCTTGACTAACCTCAATAAGCTAGAACTATATAAAAATAACCAGGACGGAACGTTTTCCAATGTCACAAGCCAGTCTGGAATTGAAGCAAATAACTCATGCTACAATACCGGAGCACTTTGGCTGGATATCAATAATGATACATACCTGGATCTGTACCTAACGGGGCTTTACTCTTGTCTTGAGAAGAATCTATACTTAAACAACCAAGACGGCACTTTTTCGGACATTTCCATTGATCAGGAGGTCAACCTAACAGGCCCTGAGTCCTGGATGGCAATTCCCTGGGACCTAAACAAAGATGGTTTCCAGGATATCTACATTACCAACGATTTTGACCTATCCAACGAACTGCTGATCAACAGGAATGGGGCTGGGTTTACCAGCAATGCAGCTGACTACAACCTGCTAGTCGGAGCTAAAGACGGAATGGGTCTTGCATTGAATGATTTTAATCGTGATGGTTTGCTAGATGTGTATGTGACCAATATTGATGAAAGCTCTCTTCACCAAAATCTGAACAATCAAAATTTCAACGACGTGGCACCTAACTACAACCTAGACAAAACAGGCTGGGCATGGGGTGTCTCATTTGCAGACTTTGATCACGATCTTGATGAAGATATACTGGTCCTAAACGGCTTCTTCACAAAAAGCGGTAATAGATTTTATCAGAATCAACTGGAAACTGGTGAATTAAGATTTGAGGACCTAAGCGATTCATTAGGTCTATCAGCTATCTCCTTTTCTAATAGCGTTGTAGCCTTTGATTATGACAATGACGGAGACCTGGATCTCATAGTCAGCAATTCAGACGATGCACTCAATTTTTTTGAAAACAGAAGGATCCAGCTAGAATCAAATAGTACAAATTGGGTGCAAGTAGAATTAGAGGGTACGATCTCCAATCCTAATGCTGTAGGCACATCATTGAAAGCAGTTCTTTCAGATGGTACGATTTTAAGTCGATACAAGCATGGATCAGCTTTTATGGCTCAAAGTCAGCAGCCTGTGCATCTGGGATTGAAAAACTTCAGCAAAATTGATAGCCTTTACATTACCTGGCCTACTGGGGCTAAAAGTACATACCTAAATGTACCCGTAAATTCATTTTTGAAAATCAAGGAAGGTCAGGAAATCGCAGTGCTAAATCGCAAACCAAGCCTAAAAAAACAAGGATGCACTGACCCAGATGCTTGCAATTATGATCCTGATGCCCTTGAAAACGACAATTCCTGTCAATATTTAGAAAGTAAGACGATTGTTGGAGTCTCCTCCGCAAGCGTTTTGGCCATAGAGAATTACTCGTACCAAGGAAATGAGGGCAGTTCGTACAGGTGGGAAGTTGAGAATGGAGAGATCATTAGTGGTCAGGGGACACCAGAATTAGAAGTTCAATGGGGAGTAGGTGGCCTTGGCAGGCTTACTGTACAGGAGCGTAATGGCTGTGTTGGTCTTAAAGTTTCGCAAGAGGTGCAGCTTTCAGCAGATCAAATACCTGAGTATGCTTCCATCGCCAGATTGTGGAATGAGGTGCTGCTTGAAGCCATTAGAAATGATTTTGCCCGCCCTACGATTCATGCAAGAAATCTCTTTCATACTAGCGTGGCAATGTATGACTCTTGGGCGGTATTTCAGCCAAATGCCCAGCCCTATTTATTAGGGAATGAGCTTTACAACTATACAAGTGAATTTGAAGGATTTGAAACTACTGAAGAGAAATCAGATGCTATTGCGAAGGTGATTAGCTATGCGTGTTATCGTCTACTTACTCACAGATTCCAGCTTTCACCAAACTATCAGCAAACGGAAGAAAAGCTACACGAATTAATGGTTCTACTGGGTTACGACGTTGGTTTTACATCGACTGATTATAGCAATGGCGATCCTGCAGCATTGGGAAATTTTATCGGGCAATCCCTCATTGATTTTGGAAGAGTTGACGGATCCCGTGAAGATTTATTCTACTCAAATATTTTTTACCAACCCATAAATGAACCACTACAACCTGTATTTCCTGGAAACCCTAACATTACTGACCCTAATAGATGGCAACCTTTGCAGCTTGAATTTTTCATCGATCAAGCTGGTAATCCATTGCCGGGAAATACGCCCGAGTTTTTGAGTCCTGAGTGGGGAAATGTTCATCCATTTGCGCTAGAAGAAGGTGAGTCCACCACCTACAGCAGAGATGAAACAGAGTACATTGTTTATCATGACCCGGGAACTCCTCCTCTATTAAATCAGCTTAATGCTGCTGAAACAAGCCTAGATCTTTACAAATGGAATTTTGCCTTAGTTTCAGCGTGGAGCTCTCATCTTGATCCTGGAGATGGGGTCATGTGGGACATCTCACCCATGGGAATTGGGGGACTTACGCTAGATGATCTCCCAAAAGACCTCTCTGACCATCCCTCTTTTTATGATTTTGAGAAGGGTGGGGATAGCAGTCCTGGTAGGGATATAAATCCAATTTCAGGAAGTCCTTACCCATCTCAAATAGTGCCACGTGGTGACTATGCACGCGTCTTGGCCGAATTCTGGGCGGATGGCCCTGATTCAGAAACACCTCCTGGTCATTGGTACGTCATATTAAATTATGTAAACGACCAACCAGATTTTGAGCGAAAATTCATGGGACAAGAGGACGAGATGGATGCACTTGAGTGGGATGTGAAAGCATACTTTACGCTGGGGGGTGCAATGCATGACGCTGCGGTAAGCGCGTGGAGCATAAAAGGATGGTATGATTATATACGTCCTATCTCTGCCATACGCTACCTTGCTGATCAAGGGCAATGTACCGATCCTGACCTTCCTAATTACAGTGAGGAGGGCATTCCACTCATTGATGGTTTAATAGAAATTGTGGGCCCCGAAGACGATTTAGCTGGTGTACAGGGTCTGGATATTGGTAAGATAAAAGTCTTTGCCTGGCGCGGACACGATTACGTCACTGATACTGAAAATGACCAAGCCGGAGTGGGTTGGATCCTCGCGGAGAACTGGTGGCCATACCAACGTCCTTCATTCGTTACACCGCCTTTTGCTGGATACGTCTCTGGCCACAGTACTTATTCTAGAGCGGCCGCTGAAGTACTTACGAGGATCACCGGAAGTGAGTATTTCCCTGGAGGCATTGGTGAGTTCATTGCGAGAAAAGATGAATTTCTTGTTTTTGAGCAAGGTCCTAGTCAAGATGTGATCTTGCAGTGGGCTACCTATCGCGATGCTTCGGACCAATGTAGCTTATCCAGAATCTGGGGTGGCATTCATCCACCAGCCGATGACTTGCCGGGGAGATTTGCAGGAGAAAGAGTCGGCCAGGCAGCGGTAGAAAAAGCGCTACTATATTTTACAAAAGATCCCCTGGAAGTAATTGAAAGTGAGGTAAACTCATTCTTTTTTCCCAATCCAGTAACCGAAGATAAAAATGCGTTCATTAGGTCAAACAGAGAGCTGGGTGCGTTCCAGCTCTTTGATCTGGCAGGTAAGAAAATAAAATCAGTAGAATCAAAGCCTACCAACCGAAGTGGAATGATAGAAATTGATTTTCAAGGGGTTTCAAAGGGCACTTATATTCTTCGATCGAATTATAGATCTTGGAAGATTCTGGTAGAATGATGAAGACTATTTGACTATCAGCTTTTGACTGGCAATAGTAAAAGGTAGTTCTTTCACTTGGACCAAATACTCACCTGGATTAAGATCTAGGTTCAAACCACTAAATGCGCTTTCATCATCTTTAAGGCCAACCTTTTTAAAAACCAAACAACCACTCATATCAAAAATCTCAACCCCAATTTCACTTGTACCTGGGCCAGTAAATCCAAAAGACACTTCTCCCGTTGTGGGATTGGGATAGCAAGTGAAACCTCTAAAAGTTCTCTGGGTTCCTAAAGGAGAAAGGCCTGAAAGCGTTTGGCTAAATGGAGAACTTACCCTCGCATTTAAGGCACGAATCCTGAAAGAGTAGACTTCAGGGTTTTTTAATTGCGGGATGACTAGAAAAGTGCTATTTGCCTCAGCTATAATCGATTCTGTCACCTTAAAGTCAGGGGTTTCGCTGAACTGGATTTCAAACGATTCTTCATTATCAGAATTATCCATCCACGATAACCGCGTTCCATTGCTTAGTGTAGTTAGTCGTAGCTCAGTTGGGATTTGAACTACCTCATCCCATAGTGTTAGTTGTCGATTAACCGGAACTCGGTTGTAGATCGATATATCATTATTTGCCCAAGCTATGGTCACGCTCTCCAGCTCTGTAGCATCACCTACCCCGAAAAATGCCTCTGCAGGTTCCTGTCCATAAAAACTAGTTCCTGCGGTAATCAGCCTCATTTGCTGGCCTTGTTCGTACTTAATAGTTATTGTAGCACCGATCCCAAAGTGGTTACCAGTCAGCCGACGTGGCTTTATCAAAACGTATTTGTGATCGACATTAAGTGTGTTCTCATAAAAAATCGCAGGCTTGTCTGATCGCAGATTTCCTTGCAGGGACTGCAACATGTCCAAATCTCCGTCTCGATCAGCATCGAAAGCAACCAGCGTAGAAGCAAAAAGGTCATCGTCAAAACCAGCCTCACTAGAAACATTCTCGAAACGGCCTTTATCGTTCAACCACAATTGAGATTGATCAATCGGCCAATTTAGGTTTCCATTTGTCACTGCCAAGTCCTGCCAACCATCGTTATTGAAGTCGTTTATTGTACAACCCCAGTCCCAACCGCTGAATTTAACACCAAGTGCAGATGCACCATTAACAAAAAGCTGTTTACCATCCACATTCTCATTCTTAAGCAGATGATTACCCGAACTTCCCATGGTGATATTTGTGACATAAATGTCAAGATCCAGGTCATTGTCATAGTCAGTCACAGATAATCCCATTTCGCTAAAGCCGACATCTACCCTATATTCTTCTGCAACATTTTCGAACTTTAGCTCACCCTTATTTCGCCAAAGCTGATTAGGGCCTCCATCTGCACATATGTAAATGTCTTGTAGGCCATCCAGATCAAAATCTGCAACTAATGGTTGCCAATTCTGCTGAAATGTAAGGCCAACTTCACTGGATACTGATATATCAGAAAAAGTACCATCGCCTTTGTTGTGAAAAATAGCGGTGTTGCCGAACCACATAGTCAATATCAAATCTAGAAATCCATCATTATCTAAATCACCTGCAGCAAGCCCCCCAATGGCATATTGCCCATTATTATCATATCGACCCGCCAAATCTATCCCTGAACTGGAAGTAACGTCAGTGAAAAATCCCTCGCTTGATTGACGAAAGAGTCTGAGGAGTACCCGATTTTCACAATTTTTAGATTCGAAGCAACTTTCCCCAGTAACAACTAAATCAAGAATACGATCATTGTCAAAATCAAACCACAATGCCATCCTCGATTGCTCTGTAAGATTCAAGCCTACAGAAGAAGCAACATCCCTAAAACGACCATCTTTGTTCTGCAGAAGTCTATCGGTTACTCCCTTCTCAGTGCAGAGATAAAAATCAACATCACCATCACCGTCATAGTCAGCTGCTGATACCCCGTGTCCATATACTTCTTCAATATTTTGAACATTGAGTATTACTCTGCTTGATGCTATCAAACTTTCAGCACAAGTTCCGA
>JBCCLV010000126.1:0-9341 GCA_039026695.1 Bacteroidota bacterium | reverse complement strand
TCGAAATACGCCTTTCCGCTTTTTAGAGCTACTTCTCTGAGTTCTTCATTTAAACTTAACACTTCGATTTCTGTATCTTGATGAAGAAACACCTCGCTTGCATCAGCCAAGCGAACCATCCGCACCTGATCTTCTGAATTATTTAAGAGAAATAGAAGCCCAAAGGTCATAAGCAATAGTACTGCGGCAGCATACTTTATCCAGTGATTCTGGACCAAATACTGTTGAAGACTTTTTTGATGTGTAGTATCGTTGTAGAGGATTGAAGCAAGTATGTCTTGCCGATCTTGTCCATCATCAGAAGTTTCAATCCAAATTTTCTTAGCTTCAAAAAAAAACTCAGCTTGTTCTTTAGAGGCTTTCCTCCAGCTTTCCACCTCGGTTCTCTCTTTTTCATCCGCCTCTCCCGAGAAGTATTTTGCAAGTAGTTCTTCCATTCGAATTTCGTTCTCAGTACATTAACAACTGTTGTCCTACAAATCCCTAACCATACATCAAAATTTGTCCATTTTCGGATGATAGTTTAGCGGAACAAGGTCTGCGAGACGTTCCCAGGACCAATATCCATCAATAGACATAGCAAATTTATCCATCATTTGCCCAGCACGATCTATCCTAATAGACTTCTGAAGTCTTTTAATCACTGAGACTTGCGGACCAGCTTTTTTTAATAAAATATTCCTTTTTGCACTTGAGTCTTGATAATACCTAACTGCAAAATCCGATGTTAGTAAAAAAGCCTTACTTTCTTTTTCCTTGCGAAAAAGAACCAACAAGTTTTGATCAAATTGTAGCTCATAAGCTCCATTCTTGCTCGCAATAAGTATGTCTTCTTCTGACAGGCGTTTCATGTGCTTTGCTGCTTGGTGTTTAAGTGTTGCTGTTTCGAAAATCTTAAATCCTTCTTTTGTCAATTCTTTTTTGAGAAGGGATTTTTTGAAGTGATTTAGTGATCCTTGATAACTACGTTTCCTGTTTTTTCTCCAAATTCGTTTTTCCTTTCGGGACTGTGGATCCTGACTTTTGAATCGCATTTCACCCCTAAAACGAAGGTCTGTCTCATCTTTGCTAAATGATTCCATAAAGTACTCCAGTCGGTAACCAAGTGCGTCGTTTCGGATATTGATCGGCTCTTTCGCATACACCTTGAGAAGATTGGATTCTTGGTTGTAGGTGAAGCTAATGGCCTCCGGATTTTCAATCTTGGACTGTGCCGCATTTGCAGTGCTTCCTAGAAGTTCTTTTTTAAAAATCTGATAATACGCAAGCCATGCAAGGCTGCCTTTCTCAATCCTTCTGGGATTTACTACCACGTCTGCCAATACCATTTGTGCTAAGGACATTTGATAATTCTGGATTCTGCTACTACTGCTTAGCTCACTGATCGGAATTGTTGCCTTCTCATACCCAACATGTGAAAATACCAGATCATAAAAACCAGATGGAATAGACTCGATCGCGTAATTTCCGTCAATATCTGTGTAAGAACCAATGCTCGTTCCGTTTAGGAATACATTCACGTATTTAAGTCCATCGCCATTTTCATCTAACACTTTGCCGGAAAGCTGAAAATATTTTTGTTGACCGTTGGCTAATTGCTGGGGTGTTCTATAGCTTATAATAACCTGATCTCTATATAAGCTGTATGTGAGGCCAGTCCCCACAAGGAGCCTTGATAAAAATCGATCTAAGGGTTCCTCTTCTGCGAAAATGGTGTATCTACTGCCCTCTGGAAACAGAGAAGCACTGTAACTAAAGGAGAAACCCGTCTGCTGACTGACGCTATCCAGGATACTTTCTAGCGCTTGGTCTACGGCGGTTAATGAAATAAGTTCAGAATTACTGCGCTGAGCCAGGACACTTACCATAGTAAAAGAAAGCATAAGGATCACTGCGATTCTCATGAGCGTCTCCTATCCAAGTCGCCAAGATTTTCGCGAAGAGCTTTCAGTGCTTTCCCCATTTGCACTTCCACCGTTTTGATTGATATCATAAGATGGTCAGCGATTTCCTGGTATTTGAGTCCTTCGAATCTACTCAACTCAAAAATTTCCTTACACTTGGGAGGAAGTTTGTTTATTTCCCTTGAAATTCTATCCTTTCTGCTTTCCGCTGTGTCTACTTCTTTCTCCAGGTTATAACTGGTTTCCATAAACTGGATTATAAATTCCTTATACACATCCTTTACCTTTTGATGCTTGATTTCGTTAAGGCAGGCATTGTGTACTGAGCGATATAAATAGCCCTTGATGGAGGAATCAGGATCCAGCGTTTCACACTTTTCCCAGAACTTGACGAAAACATCTTGCGCAATCTCCTCTGCCTCTTCCCTGGTATCAAGGAACCGATTGGCATACAAAACCAGGAGATTAAAATACTGCTCGAATACTTGAGTAAATGCGACTTTATCTTTGTTTCGAAGTTGTTGTACCATTAAATCGTTGTTTTCCAATCGCAGTGTATATAGCCTCTAAAGATTATCGATTAAAATTAGAAGATTTTGTAAAAAATGAATCCATCAGAGGTGATGCGAGCGATATAAGTAGTAGAACACATGCGCAGGTAAAGCGGTGGATAAATGGGGAGGAGACCTTGATATTTAAAACCTCAGGATCCACTGGTGCACCAAAGACCATCAAAATTGATCGCCAACAGATTCTCGAAAGTACCCAAAGTACTTTTGATTTTATTGATCCCAAACGCCTCATTAGAAGCTCTTTGCTATGTCTTAATCCTGATCTCATAGGTGGTGCTATGGTCATTTTTCGAGCCTTGATCATGGATTTGGATCTATTCATTATCGAACCTCGAACCGAAATTAGTCCTCATTTACCACCAGGTTTTTCTACTGACCTGGTCTCAATGGTACCTATGCAATTCAGAGCTCTTGAACTTGAACAGATCGAAAAGTTCACGAATATCCTAATCGGTGGTGCGCCTATGCCCGTTATAAATCCTCCAGTAAAAGAATCTAAAATTTACGTCACCTACGGAATGACAGAGACTGTTTCCCACATTGCACTTAGATCAATTGATACCGAAGATTTTCATACCACCGGGGATACCCAAGTAGCGGTTGCTAGTGACGGATGTTTACAATTCAAAGGAAAGATGACTTCTCAGAGTTGGTTAAAAACCAATGATTACGGGGAGGTAAAATCACACAGCAAATTTCAATGGCTAGGAAGGAAAGATTTTGTGATCAACTCAGGAGGAATCAAGATACACCCTGAAAAAGTTGAGCAGAAGCTCAGCCATACCATAAGTTCTAACTATTTGATCACGTCGGTTCCCGATCAAAAGCTGGGCGAAAAAATTGTATTGGTCCAAGAAGGAGATGATGAAGGTCAGGATTTTACCGTCTTAGATAGGTACGAGCGGCCAAAAAATGTCTTTGATAATTTCAAATTGATTTACACAGAATCTGGTAAGATTGACCGAATAAAAACAAGGCAGAAATTGATCGATATGATTTATAAAAAATCCAATGAAAGAGCACTTTAAGCTTAGCTATCAGACGCAAGGTATTCCCGCGCCGTTTGCTTTTGCGGCTGTGGTGGAGGTTACATTTATGAAACAAGATGTGCATGTCAATTGTGAACTTGAATACCTTAATCGGGATGAGTTAAGCCACGAGGAAATTTTGGCAGAAGGATTTTCGGGTGAAGACGATTTAAAATGGCAAGGTAGGCTAGGGGAGGGCTGGAAGGATCCTTTGAGGAAAGTTTTGAAAGTGAGTAAACTGCCCGAGCCTCATGCTAATTTTTATCTACACATGGAGCATCAGGGTAAATCATATTTCCCAGCCCTTAATGATGATACAATAGTTCAAGAGCTAATACAGGGAATTTTCGAGGCTGACAATCGAGAAGCTCCTTTGAAGATTCTATTCAATCAAAAAAACTCGACAAGTACTTGTATCTGGAGTTTCGCCTCGAGAACCGCACAAATTGACAGTCATTTCATAGCATGGGAAAAGGGGCATGAATTTATGAGATTAATCTATCAACATACGCTAGATCAAGAGAAGACATTTGACAGGCCGAAAGAAAAGAGTGTTTCATTTGATGGAAATTACTGGGTAGCCATCTCAAATGAAGAGGTCTGGAACAAGCTTAAAGCCTTAATGCCGAGCAAGAAATGACTACTTTTAACCAAGAGCAAAATGATTGATTATGAATAGCCTCGGATTTGTTGGTAAACTCATGTTCGCGGGACCAATGGCCATGTTTGGAATTTTCCATTTTATGGGTGCCGAAAGCATGACTGGAATAGTCCCATCTTTTCTACCTGCTCCTATTGCTTTCGTATACATTACAGGTCTTGCTTTTATTCTGGCGGCAGTGGCGATTATTCTAGGTAGAAAAGCCAAGCTTGCAACACAGCTACTAGGATTAATGCTGGCATTGTTCGCGGTACTAATTCACCTTCCAGGATTCATGAATCAAGATCCTGTAGGGTCTTCAATGTTTCTGAAAGATATTGCACTTGCCGGAGCCTCTTGTTTCATGAGTACCCATTTAAGCAATTAGCTTTGTGAGTTTTCGGTAAGGTCTGTGTATATCTGAAAATTGACTCAACAAATTCTGCTTAAGCATAAGCAGGTCTAATTTCTTTAAGACTGGGATTCTCTCGCACTCCGAAAAGCTGTATGTGTAAATCTTCTTGTCGAACAAAAGTCGCTATCTAAACGATCAAGCCTTATTAAGAATCTTTCTAAAATGCAACAATGTTGCATTTTAGAAAGTGAAAGTCCATACTTTAGGAAACGCTGTAAGAAGGGAAAGAATGAAATTCTACCAATGCTGCAGTAGGCTCATGTTAGTAATGACCACTGATTTATGAATGACTTTATGAAACTTAAGCAGACAAAAAATAAACTTCCAGTGACGGTATTGAGCGGCTTTCTTGGAGCTGGTAAAACTACATTGCTGAACCATGTGCTCAACAACCGTGAAGGTCTTAAGGTCGCCGTAATAGTGAACGATATGAGTGAAGTAAACATTGACGAGAAGCTGGTCGCGGACGGAGCTAAATTGTCTCGTACAGAAGAGAAGCTCATTGAGATGAGTAATGGGTGTATTTGCTGCACGCTGCGCGAGGACTTGATGGTGGAAGTGCAGAAGTTGGCTCGAATGAATAAGTTTGATTACCTCCTTATTGAAAGTACTGGTATCTCAGAACCTGTTCCCGTTGCCCAAACCTTCTCATTTGCCACAGGTGATGAATTGTTTGATCTTACAGAATTCAGTAGATTAGATACCATGGTTACAGTGGTAGATGCCTTGAATTTTTTCGAAGATTTCGGAAGTGGTGAAACAATCGTGGACCGTAAAATGACCGATGACCTAGAGGACGATAGATCGCTAGGAGGATTGTTAACAGATCAGGTGGAGTTTGCTAACGTGATTATCTTGAACAAAGCTGATCTGGTGACGAAAGAACAGATTGCAACCTTGCAAAAAGTATTGAATAAGTTGAATCCAACTGCAAAGATCATCTGTACCAGTCATAGCAAGATAGAACCAAAAGAAATACTCAATACGGGTCTATTTGATTACGAGGAAGCTGAACAATCTGCGGGTTGGCAAAAGGAACTGGAGCTCGCTCAGAAAGGAATTGCTCACAGTCCTGAGAGTGAGGAATACGGAATAAGCTCATTCGTATTTCAAAATCCTAAACCCTTCCACCCAGATCGGTTTTTGAAGTACGTGAGCGATGACTTTCCAAGTACTGTGATAAGAAGTAAAGGTATTTTTTGGATTGCTTCCCGACCCGATACAGCGGTGTTATGGGGTCAAGCTGGCCGATCCTTACAGGCTGATATTTATGGGCGCTGGTGGGCAAGTGTTCCTTTCCAGAAACGCGCTCTAAGTGAAGCCTACTTGGAAAACCAAAAGGAGATACAATCTAAGTGGGACAAAAAGTGGGGAGACAGGATGAACGAAATTGTCTTTATTGGGCAGGATATGGATAAAGAAGCCATAATTTCCGACCTTGAGAAATGTATTCTTACTGATGAGGAAGCGGAAAAGATGAACACCAGCTCCACCTACAAAGACGATTGGCCGCTATGAACTTGGTCTCATTTTTACCGTCAGTTAGTAGAAGAAAGGCATTACCTAGACAAGTGCTAAGCTCCTCATGGAACGATCGGAATCAAATATTGTCACCTGAAGTAAATTTCTATTGCTGGAAAAGAGTCCCTGACCAGCAAGTCTCTTCATATCTTGCATCATTAGTAACTGATGGGGTTCCTTTAGTAAAGTCTAGCTATACGCAGTACAGTCTTCCTTCGCTTATTCAAGAAGTGAAATCATCCTTATCCAATTTCGATTGCGCGGGTAGTGATTTTTTCTGGACTGATGTGCAAAAGATTGCAAGTGATTTCCTTACAATGACTGAAATGAGTACAGCTATACTCCATTTTAAAACGACCGATAGCAATGAATGCTCAAAGTTTCACACGGATCGCTATCGTCTAAGGTTGTTTTCAACCCTGGTAGGGAAAGGTACGCAGTGGCTGCCGGAGCGGGCTACTAATCGGAATGGTCTTGGCAAAATGAATGGCAATATCGTTAAAGATCCATCTATGATAGAGCACATGGAAGCGTACGATGTAGGTATTTTGAAAGGTGACCCCCATGGCCAAAAGGGTAGGAGTACTGGCATTGTGCATAGATCTCCGCAGGTACGCACTTTAGCAGAAAGGCGGTTGATTCTACGGATTGATGCTTGAGGAATGCCCTGTAGTTAATCATATCCATTACGATTAAACGTTCCCCAAGATGAAGGCATCCGCGTTATAAAGCTGTAAAGACTGCTGAGCCAGTCTTCCAGAGCGATTTCAATTGTATGAGTGTCACTCCTTATCAAGGTAAAATAAACGAAAAGCAACTTTTAAGTTTTAGTCTCAGCATTTCGGCATCCGACCCTACTGTTTTAGAACTGTCTTTTCTTTACCTGCTCAATTTTGTAAATTCTTGCAAGCGCCGATTTTTTTCTTCTTAAAGGGAGATGTCTTTCTACATTCTCCATTAAGCTTTTACAAATTTCCTCAAGGCAATTTCACTTTTTTTAATTCTCTCAGGCAACCAAAACATTTTGGATGGCATTTTACCTGACAAATGCTGCCGAATAATACCAAAGACCTAATCGAAGATTGTAAAGCTGGCAACCAAAATGCGCAGCGGATGCTCTTTGAGCGCTTCAACATTCCGATGATGGGGGTGTGTCTTAGGTATTTGAAAAGTAGGGAAGATGCAGAGGAGGTTATGCTGGAAGGTTTTTTTAAAGTATTCCGGTCTCTGGACCAGCTAAGCTACCATAGTGAGATTGCCTTCTTTGGATGGATTAAGCAGATCATGATCAATCAATCCTTGATGATGCTCCGCAAGCAAAAGGAGATTAGAATACTCTCAATCAATGAGGATCTGGATAAAGAAACGGATATTTCTCCACTGGAAAATCTTAGGACCGCTGACTTGTTAAAAGTCATTCAAATGATACCTGTAGGGTACCGGACGGTCTTTAATCTCTACGAGGTAGAAGGGTATAAGCACCATGAAATAAGTGAAATGCTTGGTATTACGGTGGGCACTTCAAAATCTCAACTATTTAAAGCCAAGAAGATGTTGAAAGAAATTTTAGAATCAGAAAACAGTGAGTATGGAACCTAATGATTTAAATAGAAAACTGGATTTTATCACAGAAAAAGAATTGGGTGTTGCGTATGACGCTGAACTGATGTGGCAAAAGGTGAACACTAAGTTACATGCCAATCACAGCGCACTGTACTGGAGAATGCTGGCGGTTGCCTGCGTGACTTTACTGATTGTAACTCTTCCACTAGGTATTTCGGATCGGCAGGAAGCTTCTTCATCGCTCGCCCTGGAAGCGTTCGATCAAGTAGAAAAAGGAGAAGAGCTTCTTACCACTAAAGAGCAGGAGGCAAGAAAATTTCCCAAAGCCAAACTTCTTCGGTTGCAAAAAAAGGGATTGACAGTAACTGAAGCAAAGGTTGATTTGAGGCTAAGGGATTCTTTGCTTAAGAAAACGCGCCCTGTAGCTCAGCAAAAGAAAAACTTTTCTACAAAAGATATTTCAGTGATACAGGCAAGTCTCGAGTCGCCCAACACTGAAAACGGAAGTACGATGATCAAGGCCAGATTGTTTGCCTCTTCCACCGAATTAAATATTGATTATCAACCTCTTAATGTTAGGATAAATGAAAAAAAGTAAGATACTCTCGATAGTAATGGGACTTTTGGTTGCGTACCAATCTATTTCCCAGGAAGGAAAAGTAGAACGATTTCCAGACTCGCTCAAGATAGAAACGGATTTTGGTGGTGAAGTGACTTTCACATTTAGAAACATGTCTAACAAGGGTCAATATGTCGACAATGAACTCTGGAAGTCAATGCTGTCTATAATGGAATCTGCGGTAAATAACAGTGACCTGGATGGCGGGTTGATCGTGACTTATGAGAAGAAAGCAGCGAAAGAGAATGAAAATGTGCTGGTAACGGTACAAGAGCTTGAGGACAAAAGTGACATTTTGATTATTGACAAAAGTGGAACGAAACAGCTCAGTGCCAACCGTGTAGAATACAAAATATGGCTACCTAACGTTCGCATTTTCTTTTTGGTCAATGAAAATGACGATTTACAAAATTTCAAAAGTCTAGATATCGAGTCTGCCTGGAATGAAATCAATGCTACTTATACAAATGAAGGTAATCGGAATTACTATGTAGGGACAGGAACGTCTAATTACAATGAGATCAAGTTGGACAAAATTGAAGATATCAACGGTGCTCCTGAAGGTATTGAAATTACATTTATTGGAATTGGCTTGGGATACTATCGAGACCGGTTCGTTCCTGATCTTAGCACTAAGTTGGGTTTTCACTTGTACGATCGATATGGTGATCATTTTATGGAATTTGGATTCACATATACCACCCAGTTCTTTTTTGACCGTTCGGAAGAGGGGAAATACACCAATTTTAGAAACGGATGGTTGAATGGGTTTGCTAAATGGAGGCCTGGTGAAAATAATGAGATGGGAGTAGGGGTTGGATCGCTGGTGCAACGGAAAGGAGACTTTTTTAACGGGGCTACCTGGAAGCTCACGGTCTATGCAAAATCTTCTAAAACCCCGTTGACTTTTTCGCCGGAACTTGTATTTACTGATAACTTCAAGAGCGTTTTTCCTGCGATGAGGTTTGGCTTTACCTTTTGACCGGTAAAATCAACTAGTAAGGCTACACTACACATTGGGTAAGGGCTCGACCGCCTATTTTTGAAGGAGGATGAATACTTCTTCTTGAAGTTTAATT
>JBCCLV010000125.1:0-9402 GCA_039026695.1 Bacteroidota bacterium | reverse complement strand
GGCAGGCATCCTGGGCCCCAAATCCTCAAGTCCCAGTTCTCCTCGCTACCGATTTTCTGTCAATACAAATTCATCATTATAGCCAATATTTGGGACAATGTCCTGGGCTCGTAAAAAGGAGCCATTGTAGGTCAATTCAGGCTGCTGCGTATCACTGTCCTGGGTAAATCCAGTATGCTTTCGTGAGCCTTTGATGATCAGAATGTCATTTGTATCCGCCTGCATTTCTACCAGAAGTGCCATTACCTGCAATTCGTGATCTACCCATGCTGGTTCGATTTCTTGTCCTCGCCAGCTAAAATGAGTGTACTGTGTAAAATCAGGAAAGCTGAGATATAGCGAGTCAATTCTACTTTCTGTCGCATTCACCAAGCTGTAAGTGACCTGAAAATCAGCAGCCCTCTGCTTGGGCTGGAAGTCTAGTACCAGGTCTACGGCATTGATTTTGGGCTGACTATATGTTTCAATCTGTTTGTACCTTTTTTCGTACGCGGCACTTTTTTCCCGTTCCTGCCGCTCTGATTCAAAATTACCTTTGGCGTGCACATTATTTACAATAAACACTTGCAAGTAGAAAAAACCTGCTAGTGAGGCGATCAAGGTGATCCTTCCTGCCCAGTTCAACTGATCACCACCTAAAGAGAACTTTTGCTTGAATTTATGGCTTGCTCCTCTTTTCCAAAAGTAGATCCCAAGTGCTAGAAATGCTGTGGCTAAAGAGGTCCAAAGCAAGAAAAACCACGGGATCGAGGTACTCCAGATTCCGTATCCATTCATCTCGGAGTAGTCGTTTACTCCTGGTACTGCCAGATAAATAAATCTTGTCTCTTCAATGATCCCAATGTCAAGGCTGATGAGATTGAAGAAATAAATTCCCACTGCCAGCATATGCGTGGCGAAGCGATTAGCAGTTAAACCAGCGATCAAGCATACAAAGGCCAGCATTTGCAGGTAGTTGAGCCAACCCAAATTGTATCCAAGTAGCTCTGTGATGTAAAACCAGAGGTCAATCTCAGCGGCTGACCCTTTGATTAGCTGCACCAAGATCCCAAATATGATGAACATGCATGAGATGATAAAAGTCACCACGGTCATAGCTAAAAACTTGGACAGGATGTTTACCCAGGTCGGAACAGGTAGCGCATCATTTACCTGCCAGAAACCAACTACCCTATCTTTGAAAAGCAGTTCGCCCATCCAGATCATCAAAATGAAAGAGACCCAAATACCCATCGATATGCGGGTTAAAGTCATGGTAGAGGTCAATGCATAGCTCGGCCCGATAAAGAAGGATGAGTTCCAAAGCAGATTAAAGAGAAAAAATACGATGCTCAGAACAAATATGAGTATTCGAAACCCCGGTGTGCGAACTACATTCTTTACTTCTAGCGTTGCTAAGCGGAACAGTTTTCCTAGAAAATCTGTAAACTGGTGACTAAGGTGAACCTTGGGAAGAGCCACAGTGGTTTTTGGTTGTAGCACCGTGAAGTTAGCGCTTACTACTTTCCTTACTTTCCTGGCTTCTTTACCACTATTAACAAATCGCTTAAATGAGAATTTGCGAAAAGCAAATACTAGCATTGCTAAAGAAAGACCTATCCAAAGCCCTCGATTTAGAAGGAAAGTTGTAGTTAGTGGTAAGTAGGCCAAGTTGCGCTCTGCAACCGGAATTTTCTCTATCGTAATGGTGGTGTAAACGAATGCAGACGGATCAAGAATCTGTAAAAGTTGAATGTTGGAAGACTCAGGTCGTAACGTCTCACAAACAAAAAATATCAGTGTGATGAAAAATATACTTAAATAACTGGATGCAATGCGCTTGGTGAATATGAGAAAAGAGATGCTGAATGCAGTGTAGATGAAGAGGTTGGTTGCTGTAAGCAGGAAGTATCCAAAGAAAAGTTGACCCCAGGGAGTAGGTCCAAATTTATCTGGTGAGCCAATTCCCGAGAAGGGTGCAAGTAGCAGCCCCACCAGCATCCCAAAACCCAAGATCAGGTTTATGGTGTAGGCAGAGAGAAACCTTCCGGCAAAAAATGTTTTTTCGTTGATAGAGGTGGTGTAAATGATTCCAGCAGTCTTATGCTGTATGTCTTTCCAAAGTACTGAACCAGTGATCAATGCGATTAGGATCGTCATGATGATACTGGTTCCCGCAAAAATCTGATAGAATAGAATAGCGCCATTCATCTTTGTGGCATCATTGACATAAATGTCGTAGGCACCTTGTAGATACCAGATGGACTGAAGTGCCATCAAAATAAAGAAGATGATGAAAAGTGGCTGCTTTAATCTACTCTTTAGCTCAAACCGAAAGATGCGTGAAATCATAGTAGCTAGGCGGTCACCATTTTCTTACTTTCAATCTTAGAATCAGAAGACATGGCTTTAAATAGCCTCATCACTACCATCAGTATCCAAACTGTTATGATTACATCTATGAGTGTTGCACCGAAGTAAACCCATTCAATCCCTAAAAACCGTGGCAGCAACAGCATCGCAGGTACGTAGAATATCAGTTGCCTTGCTAGCCCAATGATGCTGGCATATTTCTCCTCTTTAATGGCTGGGAAGAAAGTCAATGCCATAAAAACCAGCGGAAGCATAGGAAGTACCAGCATGTAGATCCTTACGTTGATCAGATCTTGGGCAGAGAAAGTCATATCAGGGAGTACCAGGGCCATACTCTCTCCTGGAAAAAGCATGATCAGGATCCAAAAAGGAGCTACCAAATAGATTCCTGTGCGGGTAAAAAGCCAAAAACTTTGCTTTACTCTATCGTACTGCTGCGCACCAAAATTGATCCCTAAGACAGGCTGCAAAGCGCGCATCAGTCCAAAAAGTGGCGTCATCAGGAAGAACAGGAATCGGTTGGCCCCTGCGAAAAATGCCAGATCGCTATCTGTACCATTATTGACAATGGCATTAAAAACCACAATGGACTGAATTAAGCTCATAATGGTCATGATAAAGCCTGGAAACCCCATTTTCATAATCGATTGAAAGACCTCCTTGTCATAGCTGAGAGAATTCACTGCTACAGAAAAGGTAGATTTTCCTCTCAGAAAGTAGAGATACCCTACAATGCAGTAAATCAACATACCAATGTTAGTCCCCCAAGCGGCACCTGCTACTCCCATATCGAATACACCAATGAAAAGTGGTGTAAGCACCAGATTGACCGCCAGCCCGTAAGTCATCATGATTGCAGCAGTGGGCATTTTTCCCTCTCCCCTGATCATCATATTCAGGGTGAGCCCGTAAACCCAAAAGGGTGCAGCCAACATAGAAGTCTTGAAATATCTTGCTCCCTGTGTTAGGATTTCGCCCTCACCACCCATCATTCTGATGAGCGGAGTAGCCAGGAAATAGGAGGGAAGTGCAATCGCAAGGGTGCTAATTATGGCGAAAAGTGTGGCATTGGGGAGGATTTTACCCTGAGTAACTTCATCCTCATTTCCTATTGCAATACTTAAAAGGTTGGCGGCTCCAGTGCCAGCCCACGAGCCAAGTCCAAGTAGGATGCTGGTGAGTGGATAGGCCAATGCTACTCCGGCTAGGGCAGTTTCATTCATGAGTTGACCTATGTAAACGGTATCCATAAATGCATTCAAGCCAAAAAGCACCATCGCCGCGATAGCAGGTAGTGAAAGCTTCCACATGACCTTTGCTAAAGGCCCTTTTAAGATGAATTGCTTTTGTCTATTGTTAGGTTTCATATCGCTTAACTCTGTCTGCGTAAATGATTGCTTTTAATCGGCCTTTTTCCAGGAAGAGTAAAATGAAAGTAGAGATGGATACAAACATGCCCATGGAGAAAAAGAAGAGGTTCGCGAAGGGCAAATCGTGCACCACATGTATCAGAAATATATTGATCGCAATTGGGAGGTGCACCAAAAGACCAGCAAACCAGTACCTACTGAATAGTGATAAGCCGATCAAAATGTGCAGAATCCTGATCATTGGTCCCAGGAAACTCATCATGATCGCATTGTGCAAGTTTCTGAAGGTATCCCCAAAAAGCATGATGCCTTCACTTTCAGGGTTGTACCCATTTAAGAAATGGTCAAAGGCGCCCATTGTCCCGATCGTAAGCAACACAGCTCCCAGCACCCACCTGAGCATTTTTTTTGGTTTTAAGCTTTTATTCTTCATATCGCAGCTTTTTTAGCGACCCAGCCCATGTAGATCGAAGATTGGAAAAAGCGAGTAGGAGACTCAAAGCCGGCTGAAACTAGTAGTTCCACTAGACGTTCCTCGGAAACGTAGTACAGTTCATTTTCGATTTTGTCTAATCTCTCAGAAACCTCATTCTGCTCAATCTCAGCCGGAATCATAGATTTTAGGATTTGCAGATTATCTTGAATTTGTTCACGGTTGCCAGTAATATCCAGAAGAACAAGCTTTCCTCCAGGATCCAGCCGATTGGCGATTTGCTTAAGTAAATCAAGTTTAGAGCCATCATCTTCAAGGAAATGTAACACCAGCAGTAGCGTAGCGAAACTAAATTTTGGACCTTGAGGCAGATCCTTCAAATAGCCATCAATCAACTGTACTTGAGGATATTGATCAAGTTTTTCTCTTGCCTGATCCAGCATTTCAGGTGAAGGATCAATACCTGTAATTTGGCGATCAGGATCTTGTTTTACGATCCTGGAAATCTCGTTACCTGTTCCACATCCTGCTACTAAAATCGCTTCCTCGGGCTTACCTTGAAGAAGTGCAGGAAGCAAATTCATAAAGTACTGATAGTTTGGAATCCAGTCAATTACAAACTGATCATAATTATGGGCTCTGCTATTTTCAAAAATGGCGTGACTCACGATGCTTAACTTTTTAAGTTTATATCAGTCTGGTTTGAGGCTTTAGAAATGTCAATTTTAGTTCTTGATAATTGCTGAGCACCAAAAATGCATTCATGCAAAAAAGTCCGCTATCAAATAAAATGAATGCAGGGTACCTCCCGATGAGTATCTGCGTCATTAGTAAGCATAGTAGAAGAGGAACCATCATGATTGATGCGAGTAGATACGTTCTTCTGAAGATCAAAAGAATCCCATTTAGCAGTTGGAAGAATCCAACAAAATAAAGGTAGCCTGTCCCCATCAGAAAGTCGTAAAACTCAAAAAATCTTGGATCAGCCATCGCTACATCCGATTTGAAGACCGAAGGATTGTAAGGCAGGAATAGCTTTTCTATTCCTGCCCATACAAAGATCAGTACGAGTAAAAATCGGACCATGTATCTAATGACTGTCATTAGCTCCAATCCTGTTATTTATTCAAGGCTGTAAAGTGCTGGTAGGCCTACCGTTTCAATGTGTTTACTGGTTTCCAGCGTGTTGAGGTCTACTTTCATAACGTAATTGAGACCATTGCTTTCAAAGGGAACATATCCAAAATCACCTTCAAAATAGGATACTGCTGCCAGTGCTGCTCTTGAATACTCCTCTGCTACCAGTGTGGCAGTCTTATTGTAAAGGTCGAAACTCCACCACTGAAAAATCGGGTCTACGAAGTAAGAGAATGGATTCTCTGGATCAGCGGCACCAGGATCCTGCACTGCTGCTAGGAACTTTCCATTGCCGTAGTATTCAAAGTTCATCACACCATTTCCAGTCCCTTTAGAGACCGCCTCAACGTCAAAGTGGTAGTTTGGATCAAAATCAGTTTCGCCATTGGGAATTTTGAGGATGCAAGCAGCATTGAATGCTGGTCGGTAAAATGGGTTGGCCCAGAAATTATGGCTCAAGACGTAAATGTCATTGTTTTCATCCATTTGCATGAAGGAGTTTCCACCTCCGGAGCCCCACGCTCCAGTTGAAGATCCACGATCGTCGTAGATTCTTTTTACGACCGCAGACTGGTTACCCACTTCATTTGGATTGACCTTATCCAAGTCTATTACAATGATAGAGCACCCAACTTCTGCGGGCTGAAAACCATCTATTTTTGATAAAGGCATTAAAGCAGCAAATAGATAGTTATCCCTGATGATGATCTCAGATACACTTTCACCCTCGTAAGTGCCTCCCTGAGTAGGGTAGTCGGTAGAATGACCAATTTTTGAATGCGCCGAAAAATCAATTGTACCGGTCTTTAGCATAGTGGTAGGATTGAAAATTACCAAACTAGTATTCAGTCCGCCCACAAATGCTTTTGTCTCATCTTGAAATGCAGTATTTCCTTGAAATACTAGTTCTGGCATTGAGATTTCTCCTGCCTTGCTCACATTATTTGATTCATCAATGTTCCATTTTACCATACGACCGTTAGCATAATCACTGAAAAATATGCTGCCTCCAAAAGAGTGCACCATAGCCCCTGTTGCAGGGCTAAGCTCAGTTGCATTGCTATTGTCAACTGTACCGGTCGAATCCACTGAAACACGCTGCAAAAAGAATGCTCTTGTTTGACCATCTGAGTTCAGTGTGGATGTAATCATTGCAAACTCTCCTGGTTGAAAGTCTGCTTGCGTATCGTCATCCTTACATGCACTAACTACAAAAAGTAGTAGAGCGGGGACGATTGCTTTCGAGACGTATTTTTTAAAGTATAAAAGTTGTTTGTTCATAATATTATTTATTAGCTCATAGTTTTTCTAGAAAGATTCGTGCTTTAGCGTAGACGCTTCTACCGGGTCTCTGTACCTGAAAGTTGTCAAATGCCAATGCGTTTAAAAGATTTCGGCATTCAAGTCCTAGGCTCCATTTCTCCTTTGGTGCATTCCATACCAGAGAGAGATTATGGATCTTTTGAGAAGGTGTAGTAGCCTGTCCGGTTGCTTTTTGATCCCAGGAGACCAGAAAAGGATGTACGTAATTGAAGCTGTAGGTGACTTTTAGCTCGCCTTTACCGCTAAATGGATTCTGTAATGAATAGTTGGTCATGAAATTGGAAAAGAAGTAGGGTTCGTTGGGAATTCTCTTTCCAATGGAATTAGCAGAGAAGCCTCTTTCTGTATTAAGCTCTATGGCCTTAGCGTTAAAATAAGTGCTATTGAGCATGAAGTTTAAATCTTCACTTAGCCGGTATTGGGTCGTAAACTCAAAACCTGTGGTCTCAACTTGAGATAGATTTTCATATTGCGCGTCTCTATCTGCAACTGCAACAAGGAAAATTTTGTCAGAAGTATTCCTGTAGAAGAAAGCGCCCGCTACAGTCATTTTCTGCTGAAACGTTTTCCATTCGATTCCTGCATTGATGTTTTGACTTTGCTCTGGTCGAAGCTCAGGGTTAGGGATGATCCTGATAAAGTCACCAAATAATTCCTCACCATCAGGCTGTCTTGCGGTGGATTCAAAACCCAGATTAGCAACAAAGTTTGTGTTGATACTGTACCTAATCACATCACCATAGCCAAATACAGAGTAAGTATTTTTTTCAAGAGGGCCCACCTCACCAAAGTCGAAGCTTATGGCTGCAGATCGCTGATAAAAATGCTTTGCGTAAATGGTGTTAGTGATTTTGTCACCTAGGAATTTACTTTCTAATGACAGTCCGAGATAGTTTTTTATTAAGTCTTGAGGCTCGTCAATACTCTCCTGATCTTCTTCTGTAAATGCCTTATTTTCAGCCAGTAAGGCATCTAAAGTATAGAACGAAGTTAGGTTTAGACTGTTTCGCTTATTGATTTCAAAATTTGAACTCTGTCGTATAAAGTAAGAGTCCGTGCTGACGTCTGGCGTGGTGCCTCTACTAAAAATTCCAGACTCCCCTTGAAGCCCATTAGGTCTTGGTTCAAAGGTTGCGTCCCATCGGTAAATCCTGCTAGTAGTATCAGTAAAAGTGAGATTGTTTTTGATTATTCCTGAAGCCAGACTGATATCCCACCGATCATTTTTACTATACTTTTTCCAGGTAAAGGCAGTACTCCATGAAGTTTCATCTGAAAAAGTATCACCCCAAGGATTTTCAGCCGTGATTCCGTGCTGCCACTCTCTTTGCACATTGGAGAATGTGGAAAAGAGCTGAATTTCGTCAGCCCATACCAAATCTCTCACTCCAAGGGTAACTCGCGCTAGTTTGGAATCAAAGCTATCGTTGAATCTTCTGGCCCTTCCTCTTTTTGTATTGATGCTTCCTGGCTGAGATGTCGCCTGATCCACTATCAACACATCGTCCATCCAGTAATTATTATCAGAGTAGGTCTGGAAGCCCTCAACTCCTACCACAAATTTTCTGCTTCTTCCGAAACGCTTATTGATACCGATTGAACTTTGGTGGGTGTTCCACGAACCATATGAGTAGCTTAGGTCCAGGTAATCAGAATTTTTCTGTCTGGTGGTAATATTGATGACTCCACCCAATGCATCAGAACCAAATCTGACGGGAATTGTCCCTTTGTAAATTTCAATGTTCTCAATAATTCCTTGTGATATCGTATTCAATGCATAGCCAGCTCCCAGCAGATGCACGGGAATTTCATCCACGAAAATCGCTACACCTTTACCCCCAATTCCATTTATCGATACATCAACTTCACTTCCCACACCGCCATTTTGGCGGAGGCGCATTCCAGGCATTTGGTTGATGATACTTACTAGCTCTACAGGTTGGGATCTGATATTATCCAAGCCCATAAACTCCACTTTATAGGGCTGTTCCATTGCTTCTTGGCTTGCTGTTTTACCGCTTACAATCACTTCCCCTAACTCGGTTGCCGATTCTTTCATTTGGATCGAATGCCGGTAGGATTGATTGCCAGGCACTTGGAGGTTAGATGTAATGGTCTCTAAGCCCACAGAGCGAACCGTAAAGGAGTAGTTCTGTGATTGATTGAGCGTAAAGGTCACTTCACCTTTAATATCAGTGACGGCCTTAAGTGCTGAAGGAGTGACTTCTACGTAAGCTCCAACCATTTCTAAGCCTTCCTGATCAAGTATGCGAAGGGTTACTTCACATTGCTGTGCATTTGAAAATACAGCCAACGAAGAAAGACCCAGTAGTAGAGTAGTTCTTATGTAATTGAGTCCCTTCATTGTCTGTATCAATCCTATTCGAATAGCAAACCTATCTGCTGATCAAAAGGGACCACCTACGCCAAACGGAGAAAGACCTACGCCATAAGGAGTAATTGGAAACAATAAGACAACAGCTTGGTTTGTGGAACTTTTTATGCCCATACGCTCCACAAACGCATAAAATTCACTAGAAGTAGCTACTTTATTTCACTAGAAGTAGTGACGAATTTGTGCACGCTCTACCTTATATTGCAATAGTGTTGCAAAAAGGAAAAAGAGGATCTGGAGTAAAAATATCTACTCCTTGAAAGCGATTATTACGGGAAATAATCTAGAGGATTTAGCCATTCAGGTGGACTATCCTGTAGGCATTTCCTCAGAGAAGTCGTTTTTTATGGAGCGCGATCATAAGACAGAACATCCCCTGATCGACGGTTCCT
>JBCCLV010000124.1:0-9424 GCA_039026695.1 Bacteroidota bacterium | reverse complement strand
GTTTATGCAAGAACTTTTATCGAGTATAAAATTCAACAGTATGGAATAATTTGAAAAAGCCCAAATTGCAAAGCAATATGGATTAGTCAAGTCCAAGCATGAAAAAGTACTTTCCAATCATCCTGCCTTTTGCAGTGGCTAAGCTTGCCATTCAGTGCCTTGGAAACAGAAATTATGGTTTTCATCGAGATGAATTACTGCACTTATCAGTAAGCGAACACCTGGCCTGGGGATATATGGAATTTCCACCCTTGATCGGTGTACTTGGTAAATTGTCTTATTGGCTTTTTGACTATTCACTTGTTGGGGTCAGGCTTCTCCCTACATTGGCAGGCATTTGCATCTTGATTTTATGCTGCCTGATTGCCGTAGAATTTGGTGGTAAATCCAAAGCAGTATTTCTTGCAGGGGTCGGTATTTTGGCTTTTCTACCCTTTTACCGGAACCATACCTTATTCCAGCCGGTAGCGTTTGATCAGCTTTTTTGGACGCTAGGATTTTACTTTTTAGTCAAGTTCATTAACTCGAATCAGAGGAGATTTTTAGTTCTTTTGGGAATAACCTTGGGCCTAGGGTTAATGACAAAGTATACCATATTGGTATGGGCATTGGGGATTTTTGTGGGATTGTTCTTTCACGAAAAAGGAAAGATTTTCGGAAACAAGTGGCTGTATCTCTCAGCTTTGATCGCATTGTTGATTTTCTCACCCAATCTTATGTGGCAGATCCAAAATGATCTGCCTGCGATAAAACACCTACAAGCATTAAGTAGTACACAATTAGAACAGAGAAGCTTCTTTGCTTTTATCCTTGATCAGCTAGAAATTACGCCACCCTTCTTGATGTTTCTGTGCGGATTGCTCGCACTGATTTTCAGCAAAATTCTCAAAAAGTACAGAAGTATCGGAGTTGCTTCGTTGATAGTGTTCTTGCTAATGTGGTTTTTGAATGAAAAAACATACTATGTGTTTGCACTGTATCCAGTAGTATTCTCGGCTGCAGCGGTAATAATTGCTAATAGTGTGAAAAGAAGGTTGGTTTTTTTTCTCATTGGCGCATCCATTCTGCTACCAATGGTCTACTTCATTCCTCAGCTCACACCCATTCTGCCAATTGATCGATTTGTGGAGTTCTATGGCCTTGAAGAAAAACAGGGTCGTGTGGAATTGACTGGCGATTATACCGATATGTTCGGCTGGGAAGAGCAGGTCAAATTGGTAGATAGTGTTTACCGATCATTGCCTGAGGAAGAACGTGTGAATTGTGTTTTGTGGGCAGAAAACTATGGGGAGCGGGCGCCCTTAAAATTTTGGGAAAGGAGTATAATTTACCGAATCCAATATGTAGACATGGCAGCTTCTGGTCATGGGGCTATGGAAATAAAAATGCAGATGTTTGGATTAGTTTAGGTAATGAAGAACCAGCTGTTACCTCTGTTTTCGAAGAAGTACAATTGATCAAGATGATTACCCACAAGTATGCAATTGATGAAGAAAATGGTATTCCACTTTATCTCTGCAAGAAGCCGAAGGTGGACATAGCCCAGTGGTGGCTAGATTATAAAGAGCATGTTTTCGATTAGATATCGCGGAAAGACCTGTCTTTTGTTTAGAGATCTTTTTTGACAGATTCATTATATCACTATTTAGTGCGGCGAAAATTCAAACTTAACCAACTCATGTATTTAGTAAATCATCACTTGAGCTCTAAAAAAACAACGGTTACTAGGTTACAAAGCATTCCGATTCGAATAATACTACATTCGCAACTATATTCTCACTTAACGAAATTGAAATGAAATCATTGAAATTCTCAATAGCATTGTTATTTACATTTGTTTTATCCTGCGAAGACCATTCAGATACCATTCAACTTTCTGAATTGGAAAGTGAAAAAGAACTTGCGAAAGACATCTTTGAAAATCAAATTCTGGATAGATCAAATTCTCATCTTTCTGCCCGCACAGGAAAATCGAGAAAAACGATCAACAAGGACTTTAATTGGGATGAAGCGTATTTCAAGACTACCTCATTTGGACAAGTCATTATTGTCCCAATCATCTTTGAAGAACCACTTTACATTCCAAAGGGAGACCACTCTCTTTCTTTGGAACAGCTTAACTATGCGATGTTCTATGAGGGAGAAAGTGGGTATGAGTTGCTTTGGGTAACTGCATTACCTGACCAAGACTTTCTTAGCCACAACGAAGGAGTTGATCAGTTTACAGGGAATGTATTTGTGGAAGACTGGTATGGCAATTACATTGATGGCTTTAGCTACTCGAGTGAAGGGGTAGAGAAAATTGACACTAATAGTAGTGCAAGAGATACCAACGAATGTGCAGTTGTTTCTATTTTCTATTGTACAGAAGTATGTATAGGAGATAATTGTGGTGAAATCAGGTGCAAGTGGAGTCATAACGAAGTGACTTGTCCGGACGCTGGAGGAGGTATGCCTCCCTCTGATAATCCGGGAGATTTTCCACCTGATGAAGTAGGACCTGGTGGCGGACCGTATGAAGATGGGAATCCTGATAGTGACGATTTTCCTGATCCAGGATCTTTGGATAATTCTATGGCGGACCAGTGGGAAGAAGAACTTTGCTACAAAGAAAATATTATAGATAATGACTGTGTAATGGATGTCATTGGCAAAATGTCAGATTTGAATGTTGGCTATGAAGTCCTAACCAATTTTCTCGGAGATGAGCCAACTGTAGACTCTCTTTGTTTTGATATAGTTGACTTGGAGAGTAGAATTAACGGAAATACAACTCTTTCAGGAACTTACAGTAATCCCTTAATCACTATAAACTTAAATAGTCTTAATTTAAATCGTTCGCAATTAAGTATAGCACGAACATTGCTCCATGAAATGATACATGCAGAACTGCTAGGTATGGTAGTTCAGGCCGGTGGATATTCTAATTTTCAAAATTATGCACAAAACTACAATGTGGAGTTTTTGGCTCTCTGGGACTACATTGATGAGTATAACGTGAATGGCTGGCAACATGAATATATGGCAGATTACTATATTCAGTACATGGCAAGCGGTTTACGTAAACTGGAAGAATCCTTGGTTTCTAACAGCTTCAAAAATGCTGCAAATGGTGGGTATTTCAATTATGCAATTAATGAAGATTGGAGTTGGAGTTCCTTTTACAATTTTATGGCCTGGGAGGGGCTCCACATGACAGAACAATTTCAGATAGATATCATTAATACGGGCTTAAAAACAAAGTATTATCAATATAGAAATGCTTTTGAAAGTGGTAACAGTATAGACTTAAGATGTCAATGATTAGAAGTGTACTATTTATTATATACACCAGCTTGCTTTACCTTAAATCATTTTCGCAAGATGACAATTTAGATAGAGAACTTAATTCTCAGGACACGGTTTATATCCTCTTGTCAAACAAACATACTGTAGAAATTAACGGAAAAAACAGCATCAACCCCACTGGAAAATATCCAGAAGACATGAGTCGTCGATATTATTTTGACAATAGTTTTTTGGCGTTTAATACATACTATACACGAACTGATCTGAAACAATTTTATTTAGTTGAAGACAAGCGAAGATTTTTAAAGCGAGATTATATTACAGATGACTGGTTTAAAGACAGGGATGAGAAAGACATGTTTAAATCTATTAATGGAAAAGTACTGATGATAGTTGATCCAACATTTTCAAATGGAGAAAAATATTACCTGGTGAGGGTATTTAGATATGCAGGTGAAGAATAAGGTGTCTAAAGACTTCAATAGTTTGATAGGCTTACTTAATAATTCATCATAAACAGTTGAAACTTCAGAATTTATACTGGTTATCTACCTGCTCATCATAAATTAATCATAAGCAATAAAACTATTGAAGCGGTAACGTATTAATCTAAAAATATACTAAATACTATTTAGATTCTGCAATCTATCCACTTTTATTTGGAGTGAGATCGTTTTCAAACGCGACAGTCATTGAAAGAAGTTTTTGCAGAATAGCAATAGCTTAATTTAATTTATCACATAAGTCCACTGAAACGGAAATAGTCGTTAATGAAATACTCCCCATTAGTAGGACCAAAAGGCACAGTTGTTAAGTTAATATTGTCTATTGTATCAAGCGGCATTTTGTACTGATCGTTGGTAACTCTCTGAAGGTGTCGCTTTCAATGTGTGATGTACCTTTTCTTCATTGTAATAGTTGATATAGTAGTCCACTCCTTGGTATAATTCCAGTCCGTCTTCAGGAGGATTGAGATAGATATAATTGTATTTGAGTGTCTTCCAAAATCGTTCGATCCATCGGTTATCAATAGCACGCCCTTTACCATCCATTGAAACCTGAACTTCCAGTTCATCAAGGGTTGAAGTCCAGAGTGCTGAGGTAAATTGAGAGCCCTGATCGGAATTGATAATTTCAGGCTTCCCATAGGTTTCAATAGCCTTTTGTAAGACGTCAACACACCATCTGGCTTCTAGAGAATTGGAGATACCCCAGCCCACAATTTTACGGCTGTATATATCTATAATAGCCGTGCAGTACATAAATCCTTTAGCCATGGGTATGTAGGTAATATCAATGCTCCAGGCATGATTGCCATGGGTTATTGCTTTATTGCGCAGTAGGTAAGGCCTAATGGAGGTAGCCATCCCTAGTTTACTGAGTGTTCTTTTGGGATATACGGCCAGCAGTCCCATTTTTCGCAAAAGTCTACGCACTCGCTTAGGGTTTACATGATATCCTTTTGCTTCGAGCATGTACTGCATAGATTTCACCCCTTCTGCAGGGTGTTCAAGAGCATGTGCATCCATCAGACGCATGATCTTCAAGTTCTCGGGTCTCTCCCCCAAAGGCCTATAATAGACCCGGCTTCTATGGATGCTGAGTAGTTTGCATTGCTTGCGGATAGATAGCTTACCAGTCCTCCCGCTTATAAGTTGTACCCGTTCGTTCATAGACCTGTTTTCCTTAAGCTTTTTTTTAAGAACCGGGTCGCCGGTGCGATCATTCTCTACCTTCAACTGTCCAATCTGGGCATAGAGCTTCTCCACATCTACTGTGGACTCTTCCTTATTAGGCTTATCGCCAAAAGCTTTAGACATATTCTCTAGAAACTCCCTCTTCCAACGGGAGATCATTACGTTTTCCGACGAAGAAAAATATTACCTGGTAAGGGTATTTAGATATGCAGGTGAAGAGTAAGGTGTCTAACGACTTCTAAGTTTGATAGGCTTACTTAATAATTCATTACAGACAGTCGAAACTTCAGAATTTATCCTGATTATCTACAGTTCCTCCTAAATAGCCATAAGCTATAAAATTGTTGGAGCGGTACCTTATGGATCTGAAAGAGATACTGAATACTATTTGGATTTTGCAATCTATCCACTTTTATTTAGAGTGAGCATTGTTCTTTTAAACAGCAACTCTTAGCCCTGAGATCTGAACAGCCTCAAATTCCTGCGCATGCTGCCAGTGTTTTCCAAGTCTCACCACTTCACCTATGATGATAATTGCTGGGGATGAAATTTCTTTTTTCTGAACTAAAGCCTCAATACTGCCGAGCGTCCCAACTGCTTCTTTTTGGTTGTGCTTAGTGCCATTCTGGATGATTGCAATGGGTTCCCCTGCCCCTCTTGCCATCTTAAACTTGGTCACGATCTCATGTAATCTTTTCATCCCCATCAGTACCATCACAGAAGCTGATGACTGTGCTGCAAGCATTACATCACGAGAGACTTCTTCCTCTCTAGTAGTTCCGGTCACCACCCAAAAGCTCTCATTTACCCCCCGGCAAGTCACGGGTATCTCGTTAACCGCCGGCACTGACATGGCGCTACTAATTCCGGGAATAATCTCAATCTCCATACCCGCAACTCTGGCGTGTTCTAGTTCTTCATATCCCCTGCCAAATACAAAAGGATCACCTCCCTTTAGCCTGACTACATTTATGTACTTTCTTGCACAATCTACAATTAGATCGTTAATAAAGATCTGTTGGAATTGGTGAATTCCAGGCTTCTTTCCTACGTAGATTTTTTCGCATCCATCCGCACAGTAATCCAATAACGCCTCGTTAGCCAAAGCATCATACAAGACAACATCTGCTTTTTTGAGGGCATTTAGTGCTTTTAGGGTAATTAACTCCGGGTCTCCTGGACCTGCACCTACAAGAAATAGCTTGGACATTCTTTGTTTCTTTTCATCAAAAATACGTAGATAAGTTCTTGCAATCCAAGTATAAGTACGTATTTTTACGTAAGAAATATTTTAGATTATGAAGTTCCATGTTTTATGCTTACGTAATTTATCGTAAACGAAAGCATCGGATTTGCTAAATAAAGTCAGTCAAATGAAACAGATTGTAGTCGTCGGAAATGGAATGGTTAGCTATAAGTTTTGCGAGAAACTAAGATCGCTTTCCACCAAAGAGCAATTTCAGATCACTGTTTTTGGAGAGGAGATCTATCCCGCTTACGATCGGGTGCATCTCAGCGAGTACTTTACCAATCCATCGGTGGAGCACCTTTTGATGGCACCTTCGGACTGGTATGCTGATAATCACGTTATGCTTCGTACGGGTGAACTTGTCACTAGCATTAACCGAGATGCAAAATCTGTTACCACACACAAAGGCGATACAATAAACTATGATTATCTGGTTCTTGCCACTGGCTCCAGGGCTTTTGTACCTCCTATTCCCGGACGAGAAAAGAAGGGTGTCTTTGTTTACAGGACCATCGAGGATCTGGATTTGATCATTTCCTTTGCCAAAAACATCAAGCGTGGTGCTGTTCTAGGGGGTGGGCTACTGGGACTAGAGGCTGCCAAAGCCCTGATGGATTTAAACCTGGATACGCAAGTAGTGGAATTTGCGCCCAAGCTTATGCCACGTCAGCTAGATGAGGCTGGATCCAACATGTTACAGAGTAAGATTGAATCGCTCGGCATGGAGATCTTACTCGGAAAGAACACCAAAGAGATTATCGGAAATGGCAAGCTCGACGGTCTTTCTTTCACCGACGGAACTCACTTAGATACAGAAATGCTGGTGATCTCCTGTGGTATAAAATCACGTGATGATCTTGCCAATGCAGCTAAACTCGAAAAAGGTGCCAGAGGTGGGTTTAAGGTTAATAAACAGATGCAAACCAATGATCCCAACATCTACGCAATTGGAGAGGCGGCATCTTACAACAATATGGTGTACGGACTTGTGGCACCTGGATACGATATGGCTGATATTGTGGCAAATCACTTGGTTGGTGCAGAAAAGTCTTTTTCTGGTGCAGACATGTCAACGAAACTAAAGCTTATTGGTGTGGATGTGGGTAGCTTCGGTGATGCACTGGGCGAAGCGGAAGGTTGCGTTCCTATATCATTTGAAGACAAAAGCGCAGGAATCTATAAGCGAATCAATATATCTGCTGACAAAAAGAAATTATTAGGTGGCATACTGGTGGGAGATGCTGACGATTATGGCATGTTATTGCAAATCGCTCAAAATGGACTAGCAGTTCCTCCTAATCCTGAAGACTTGATTTTGGGTGCCCGTGGTGGTCAAGCAGCTGGAGGGAACGCCATTTTAGACCTACCGGAAACCGCACAGATTTGTTCCTGCGAAAATGTGACGAAAGGAGATATCGTTCAGGCAATAAAAGAAAATAACCTCACAGATCTCAAAGAGGTCCGAACCTGCACCAAAGCCGGAACAGGCTGCGGTGCGTGCTCTCCGATGCTAGGTGATATTTTCTCTGCGACATTGAAATCGCTTGGTCAGACTGTTCGAAAAACGCTTTGTGCCCATTTTGATTACACACGTCAAGAACTCTACAGCCTGATCAAAGTCAAAGAAATCAAGACCTATAAAGAGCTTCTCGATAAGTATGGTGAAGGAGATGGATGCGAAACCTGCAAACCAGCGATTGCTTCTTTGCTTGCCAGTATCTGGAATGACAAGATCCTAAAGCAGGATACGATTCAGGATACCAACGATCGGTTTTTGGCCAATATTCAGAAAGGAGGTAGCTATTCTGTAGTTCCCAGGGTACCAGGAGGCGAGATTACACCCGATAAACTAATTGCAATCGGATCTATCGCCAAAAAGTATGATTTGTATACTAAGATTACCGGTGGCCAAAGGATAGATATGTTTGGCGCAAAACTTAACGAACTCCCCAAAATATGGAAAGAGCTCATCGATGCGGGATTTGAAAGTGGACATGCTTACGGAAAATCACTCAGAACTGTAAAAAGCTGCGTAGGATCCTCTTGGTGTAGATATGGCTTACATGATTCTGTGTCTTTCGCTATTGAAGTTGAAAATAGATACAAAGGTCTTCGTTCACCTCACAAACTCAAGGGTGCCGTTTCCGGGTGTAGAAGAGAGTGTGCTGAGGCGATGGGCAAGGATTTTGGCTTGATTGCCACAGAGATCGGCTATAACCTTTACGTCTGCGGAAATGGTGGAGCCAACCCTCAGCATGCGAAATTGCTCGCTGGTGACGTGGACGAGAAAACGGCTATCAAATACCTTGATCGTTTTCTCATGTTTTACATCCGTACAGCTGAACCTCTCAATAGAACTTCGGTCTGGCTTAATAAGCTTGAAGGAGGCATGGATTATTTGATTGACGTGGTGGTAAATGATTCTCTGGGAATTGGCAAAGAGCTAGAGCAGGATATGCAAGCCTACATCGCTGCTTACCACTGCGAATGGAAAGAAGCGATCAATGACCCTAAAATGATGGCTAAGTTTAGCCACTTTGCCAACTCCGATGAAGATGATCCCACGCAAGCGTTTGTGCCAATGCGTGAGATGAAAAAGCCCGCCGAATGGGACACAGTGAAAAATTGAGATGATTCTATCCCCTACTTAGTTATGACCAAAACACTACAACAATACAAAACAGTCAAGCCTGAAGAGGTAACGCGCTGGCTTTTTGCTTGTCCTGAAAATGCATTTCCTGAAGATGGCGGATTGAACGTGAAGCTCGGTGAGCTACAGATTGCGATATTTAAATTTAGTCATCGTAACGAGTGGTATGCCACTCAGAATCTATGTCCTCATAAAAACCAGATGATTTTATCCCGAGGAATGATCGGTTCAGAGGCAGGTGAACCAAAGGTAGCTTGTCCATTCCATAAAACAACCTTTTCGCTTCATACTGGAAAGAACCTAAATGGGAACGAATGTGATCTTGCTACCTATCCTGTAAAAGTTGAGAATGGCGAGGTTCACGTAGGCTTTGATTGATCTACTACGTAGAGGATAGACTCAGAATACGTAATATTGCCTGCGTCTTGTTTTACAGGACTTAGCCAAATGACCCAAAATGGATCGGAAGGCTGCTAGCAATGAATAATCCTCAATTCAAAAGGCTCGAATATCTCTATCTCACAGCACTAGGTTGTATCG
>JBCCLV010000123.1:0-9425 GCA_039026695.1 Bacteroidota bacterium | reverse complement strand
CGTGATGTCGTCATTGTTTACCACACCAATAAAAACTCCATCGAATGTTGGAAGTGACTCGCCGTAGATAATTGTTTTACTAATAGCGGTTACACTCAGGGCGGCTTTGTCTACAGTAAGTGTACCGTCTGTATACGTGAATGTGTAATTGGGATCATCCGCACCTGATGCTGTGATCGCATAAGTACCTACTTCCGAAGATTGACTTGCTATCGTTGCAACCGTAGGCAGAACATCTAACACCGTCTCGTCTTCGCTGTTTACAAAGCCTGCATACGTCAGCGTCAACCCTGGATTAGTTGCTCCATAACTTTTGGTCTGGTCATTTGCGGTAATCGTAAGAGCTGCCGGGGATACGGTGATAGTTGCCGTGACCTTATCTCCTCCTAGTCCAGTAGTATTTGAAACCGTGGAGGCTTGCACATCAAAAAAACCTGCCATAGCCTCCGTTGGCGACCACTTAAGCCCAGCACTCCCCTGTGCAATTGTGATGAATTCCCCTGCACTGATAGCTGTCTGATCATTCAGAAGTACAGACCCATTAACAATGTTGGTAATTTGGTAATGAGTGACCTCACTGCCATCGTCAGCATTAGGAGTAATCACCAAATCAGCTTCACTGACTATTCCATAGGTGGTCGTAGCATTCGTAATTATGGGGGTATCTGGCGTTGGATCCACAGTGATCAAGAAGCTTGCTGTCGCTTCTCCACCGCGCGCATCTCGAACTATAATTTGCAGGTCAGATGTGCCAAATAGATTAGCTGCAAGGTCAATATCCAGGGAAGCGGTCGTGATATCGTCTGCATTTGATATAGCTATAGAAGAGAAAAGTGCAGGGTTCGAATTGGAAGTAATCCGTAAGTCAAGGTTTGAAACTGGTTCATCCGAAGCATCGAAAAAGCCACTCAAATCAAGGGTAAAGCCCATCTGATCTTCTTCTAGTAGCTGACCTGGAATTTGAGATAAAACTAGAGGTGGGGTATTGTCAATAAAAACCGGAGCACTAATTGGATTGATTATGCTGTTGCCAAATTCCCTGATTTCCTGGACTGCTATTCCACAGACAGCATCCACTTCAACAAGAATTCCAGTCCTATTCGTACCTCCCGAAGTACCATATACGTAGGATAATCCACTGAGATCACTTGTGCTTACCTCAGATTTTGTTCTATTCTGCATATTAAAGTCGTATACTTTGGAAAACACCGCCGCCTCAATATCATACGTATAGATAGTGCCATCATTGAACGATCCTCCTCCTTCAGTAACGCCAATCAGAATACCATTGGATACCGATACTCCATTTTGAGGGCGAGTCCCTGTAGCAGGAACAAACTCTTGAAGATTGGTAAAGTCATTATTCGATAAATCAATTGAAAACACAAAACCATTGTTGTTAGTACCGCCTAGTAACGCTGCGCCATATAATTTACCATTATATTCTGCTAAGTTTCCAAGAAAGATGTTGTTGCTTTCTAAGACTGTCCTGCTAGAGCCATTAAGTGAAACTTTAAATATATTAGAGCTACTACCAGATTCAGATGCATACAGAAAACCGCCGGTATGATATATCCCATACATCCCACTTGCTGTGCTTGGCGTGTAAATCGTCGCGAAACCAGTTCCATCTCTAGCAATCGAATAAATAGACCCTCTCGATAAAGAGGTCGTTTCAGTAAAGTCACCTTCTGTTGTTCCATACAGCAAGCCATTTACTTCAATTAAACTGCTTGTAGGTCGCGTACCCGTTTGTCCATTTGCGACTCCATCAAATTCATGGATAATCTCAAAATTTCTGCCGTCAGGATAAACACGAAATATAAAACCCTGGTCTCCCGATGAGTTGGGACCTGCATACGAAACCCCATAAAGCAATTGATCTGAACCTGTCAATAGAGTGCCTCTTACATCCATAATAATATTTCTTCCAAGAGCAGTACTCAAGTCATTTATCAGTTGCTCTTCTCCGAATTCTGAGATGCTAAATAACTGACCGGAGGAAGTGACTGAAATGGTACCTTTAGCATCTACCGGGTTCAATAATTGCTCATTTTGGAAATAGTAGAATCCACCAGAGTTTGTGAGCCCATTTCGATCTATCTGATCTGATCCTACTAATAAGCCAAGATCCGGTCCGAAAGCAAGTGACTGCCCAAAACGATCATTTACCATCGGATTTGTACGGCTTAAAGTTTCATCTGATCCCTTACTAACCCAACCATCACAGTCTGCATAAAAAATCTCTACTGTACCCAAAAAACCATTGAATCCTCTATCCGATACCGCCACAATGCTGTCGGAGACAACATCCATAGAGAATCCAAATTCAAAAGAGAAACCATTCTGCGGCGACAGTAGATAATCTTCAGTTTGTACACTCTCACTTCCCCAGCCTCCACTAGGACGATCATATATATGTGCGGCACGACCTGAAAGGCTTACATAAATATTTGTGGTAGTAATAATTGCCTCTCTTGTAAGTGCTGTTTTATTCGCAGCTATAGTTGCGTCAAGTACTACATCAGGAATTGTGACTGTACTTGGCCATCCAGTTAAGGGTTTGATATACAAGTATCCGGGAGGTTGGGAGTTTCCTTCTGCTATCAGTATAGTGTCCCCGAGAATATCTAATCCTCTGCCAAAATTACTAGTGCTCCCAGATATAACGCTGGTGGGCGAAGCAGAAGTCCACCCAGAAACAGGCTTTTCAAACAAAAACACGTCAAATCCTGCGTCGCTGGCCATGATAACATAATCTTCTGAAATCCGCACAAACTCTCCGGCCCGTGAAGGAGAAGTCAAAATCGCTGATTCTGTAGCATCTTGCCAGCCTGTTGCTGGCTTTTCGTAAATGTATACTCTTGATATGCGGTCACTAACAACTATTACATCCCCCGAGATGTCGACAGAACGTGCAAAGGATGATCCATTAGGTGCGTTCGATGCAGTTAACTTAGCTATTCTGTTCCAAATGCTTCCGTCATATTGGTAAACAAATGCTGCCCCTCCGTTTGGACATAATTGGCATCTTACCACGGCTAAACTGTCCTCCACCTCTATAGATTGACCGAATTGTGCCCCATTTTCATCGTGCTCGACAAGGCTGATTTCTTGATACCCTTGGCTAAATGCACTCGCAGAAATAAATACCGTAATTATGGTAAGTAACAATTGGTGCCGATAGTGCTTCATATAATTGATTATTGCATTAACTTCTTGCAATAATCCAAAAATTTACCGGTCGAAATGCGATGAACTAACGAAACACGGTTTTCATCAAACGAAACCTAATTTTGATCAAACTTTCCTAGATGCTAGAGATCAACCTTAGGAATTCGTCCTTTTTGTATGCAGAAACGGGTACTTTATGATTATTCTCCATAATAGCAAAACCACCCTCACTCCTATCATATCCTCTTATAAAAGCCGTATTTATTAGCCACGATTTGTGAATTCTAAAAAATCCATATTGAGACAGAAGTTCTTCGTAGGTTTTCAAAGTCTTTGAAACCATCACATCTGTTTTATCAAGCAGATAAAAAGAGGTGTAACTCTGACTGGAGGAGCAACAGACAATCTTATTTACCTCTACTACATGGACCATTTCTTGTGTCGATAGTACCAGTTTCTTTGACGTCCCTTTATTCATCAGATTTTCCGCAAGTGCAGTAAGTGATTTGGCGGTTTTCTTCTCCGAGATCTTTTCTGACACTTTTTTAACTGCTTGAAGAAGCTGGTCGGGATCAAGCGGTTTTAGCAAGTAATCAATGGCAGAAAAGCGAAAGGCTTCTACCGCATGCTCTGCATACGCCGTGACAAATACGATGTGAAAATCCTTCTTGGGGAGCTGTTTTAATAGATCAAATGATTGCTCTTTGCCTAGTTGTATGTCCAGGAAGATAAGATCAGGGTTTACACTTTTGATCAATCTTACACCTTCACTCACAGATTTTGCACACCCTTCTATGGACACGTGTGGGCAGTACATATTTACTAACCCACTCAAAACCTCTCTGGCATTCTTCTCGTCTTCAACAATGACAGCCGTTATGATATCACCATGCATACTTCAGCGGCAATTTAAACTTTACCTGCACTCCAAGGACCAAACCATGTGAGTCATAGCGATTGTTGACATCCAGAACTACTTTTCCACCTTTTGCCAGATGCTCGATTCGTTCTTTTGTGATCTTGATAGCCATAGAAGCTTTCTTTTCTTTCCTATCTGTATCGGTTATTCCAAAGCCATTGTCCTCAATAACAACATTTAAGTAATTAGCTTCCTCTTTCAATTCAATTTTCATGGTACCTGTTTCCTTCACTTGAAATCCATGCTTGATCGAATTTTCAAGAAAAGGTTGCAACAACATTGGAGGGATCAGGATTGCCTCTTGATTCAGTTGGCCGGAATCGATTTTCAGTGAAAGCTCTTTATCAAACCGAAGACTTTCCAGCAAAACATAGCTATCAGCCATTTCAAGTTCCTCTTTCAAGGTGACAAAATCCTTAGTGGCATTCTCCAGAATCCTGCGGGAAAGACTCCCAAACTTCGCGAGATACAAGGTTGCCTTCTGGTTTTCTTGTTTGAAGATCAGGTTCTGTATCGAAGTGAGAGCATTGAAAATAAAATGAGGATTCATTTGGGCTCTAAGGAGGTTACGCTCCAGCATCATCTGCTTTTGGAGCGTGATTAACTGCTTTTGTCGATGGAAAAAATAAACTCCTCCGACTATGAGTAAAAAGACGAAACTGGAGGATAGGAGCAAAGTTCGTTGCTGGTTAATCTGGAGATCCTTTATCTCATTCTGCTGTGATAGAGATTGTATTTCTTGTATCTTTTTTTCCGTTTCATATTGTGTTAGAAGCTGATCCAGCTCGGCTTTTTGTCTTTTCATTGATAGACTATCCTCATGAAAATGCATTTTTTTAAAAAACTCCAAAGAGGCTTTGAAGTCACCTTGTGCAGCATAAATATCTGAGTATAGTTCGTAAATCCCACCAAATACAGTTGGCTGACCCATCTCTATAGCTAACTGCATCGATTTGTCGTTGTAGTCGAGTGCTTTGCCGTACTGCTTTATGCCGTAAGCGCTTTTCGCAATCACATAGTATGACTGAGCTCTGGCAAAAGAGGAAATCGACTCTGATTCAAGTGCCTTATTGGCAAAGTACATTGCACTGTCATAATTCAAAATGTCAAGGAAGTGGTTTCCAAAACTGGAATAGATCTGGGTTAGCCATTTACTGTTTTTAGTTTCATTAGCAAGCATTAGAGCATATGTGAAATAATTATCCACACTATCATATTCCTGTTTTTTCCGGTAAATAAGCCCAATATTCAATAGCATTTTAATCGTCTCTTCAGGCTTACCTTCCTTCTGATACTCTTTCAATGCCTCTTTCTGATAAGTAAGTGCTTCGTCAGTGCGATCCATACGATGAAGAATCATGCCAATACTTCCTTTTATCTTACCTATTGGCGCACTTATAGAAGTATATACCTCCTCTGCCTTGATGAAATTCTCCAACGCGAGCTCCATATTAGCCATCAGATAATAGGAGTTTCCAATGAGCGTGTAGGCTGTCCCCAGACTATCTCCCGCAAGGCTTGATATTGCTTCTTTTGATCTAAGAATGGCAGAATCATATGCTCCTTTCTCATAGTAGCGCTGAGCCCCTTTTAGTAATGAGCTTTGTGCTTTTGAAGAGGTGACTACAATAGCCAAGAGAATAAAGATCAGGATTGATAAGCGCATCCAAAAACAAAGATGATGCATTAGGATAAAGCCACAAAAAAGGCGAGCCGCTGCAGCGGCTCGTCCTGCAATCCCACCTATTAGTGGATTGCCCGCCTTAGTTTTTACTTTTATTGTATCTATGTCCTTTGCGAGTCTTGGCTAGCGCTTGATGATCTTTTGTTGGTGTATCACCTCTCGGCCCTTGATTAGTTGGATGATCTTCGATATTCTTTTTTATGGACCGCTTTTTTCCTACGTAAACTTGATAAGTTACATATATAATTGAACTCTATTTTGAGTCCAGATACTTGAAAACCAATACAATATGGTTGAATCGAAAAAAATTTCATCGTATTAAAACTACAAATAAGGTATGTAAAGATATTATTACTACATTTAAGGCAAATATTAAGGAAATGGGAAAACAGCATTTGGGAGAATTCGAAGAGATTGTCATGCTTACAGTTGCTATTCTACAGGACGAAGCGTATGGTTTTGGGATTATCGAAGAGATGGAAAACAGACTCAAGCGATCAGTTAGTATTGGTGCGCTCCAACAAGTTTTAAAAAGACTAGAAAAAAAGGGGTATTTGAAGTCTGAGCTTGGAGAAGCAACAGCAGTGAGAGGTGGCAAGCGTAAACGCTTTTATCATTTGACCTCTGCTGGGAAAGAAATATTGAAAGAAACCAAAGAACAGCGAATAGGATTGTGGGATGCAGTGCCGGAGTTCGTCTTCAAATTCTCATAAATGAACAAGAAAATTCCAAAGTGGCCTCTCCGCCTTTTCCACTGGTTCTGTCATCCAGACTATGTAGATGACATTGAAGGTGACCTATTAGAAAGGTTTGAGAAAAAACCATCCAAATGGAGGTTTACCATCGAGGTATTTAAGCTATTGCGCCCTTCGTTAGTAAAGCCTCTAAGTGGCTGGAAAAGGCTAAATCTTTATGGGCTACTAAAGCACTACATTACAATTGCTTTCAGAGGTTTAAGAAGAGAAAAAAGTTATACAGCCATAAATTTTTTGAGTTTCTCGATTTCTACAGTTGTAGGCATACTTGTCTGGCAATACGTGATAAATGAACAAAGCGTAGATAATTTTCATCTCAACAGTAGTCGTAAGTACCGTATTAATCACTCCTACTTTCAAAATGGAGAGCTGGTATCTAAGGAAGCGCTTACAACTCATGCCTTTGGCAAAGAAGTAGATGAAAAATTGGAAAGCATTGAGCAAATGGTGAGGGTCAGTCCTACGCTTCTTGATGAAGGATCCATTATTTCCAACATGGACGGATCTAAAAAATTCATGGCTTTTGGGGCAGTATACGTTGAAAAGGGATTTTTGAGATTCTTCAATTTTCCGCTCGCTAAAGGAGATCCCAGCACTGCCTTAAACTCCATGAATAGCATTGTACTTACCAAAGAAACTGCTTTTAAACACTTTGGCACAGAAGACCCAATGAATAAGACCCTACACGCGAGTGCAGGTGATTTATCAGGAGACTTTATCGTAACAGGTGTACTAGAGGAATTTCCCGCTGAAACACATCTGGATTTTGATTATCTACTGCCAATGGACTTTTTGCTGAATAAGAAAAGTACCTACGCTAGAAGTGATGGATGGCAATGGAAGAATTTTTATACCTATATCAAACTAAAAGACAATACTGCTGCTACGGAAATAACAAAGTACTTAGATGCAATCATTTATGATAATATTGGTGACGAGTTGCAGGATACTGAGCAAAAAATTCATACCTCTTTGCAACCGATTTCTGAGATATACTTAGACCCAATCATAAAAGGTGAAATAACTAAGAAGAAGGGAAGCTTCAAGAACATCTTGATCTTTTCTTTGGCCGCAATTTTAATCCTATTTGTAGCGGCAATCAATTACATCAATCTAGCTACAGTCAGGATATTCAATAAAAAAGAAGAGCTTCATGTAAGGCAAGCACTTGGAGCGAGGAAAAGGCAATTGATCGCTCAGTTCTTTATTGAAACACTCCTTCTTGGAATTATCTCATTTATGACCGCCTTGATCGGAGTCTATTTATTGATTCCGAGCTTCAATGACATGCTTGGCACTTCCATCTCGATCACCTTTCCATACAGTCCCGGTTTTTGGTTGGTAAGTTGTATATCACTAATTGCCATCAGCTCTATAGTAAGTATCTACCCTGCAGTTGTATCAATTAGATTGTATCAAGCAAAGCCTTCGCGAGGTTATAATATCGAGAATAAGAAAAGCAACTTTTTTAGGAAGTCTTTACTCACACTTCAGATTTTTGCCACCATTACCATAATTACCATCACTTGGCTAGTATTCAGTCAGTTGACTTATGTGAAGTCAAAAAATCTTGGGGTCAATCTGGAACAAATTTTCGTGGTGGAGGGCCCACGAGCCATCTTCGAGGAAGGACAAAATATTGCCAATCTTAAGCACCAACGGTTTACAACCGCCTTGCTTGAGCACTCATCTATTTCAGCAGTATGTGCTAGCAGCAACATTCCCGGGAGAGGTCAAATTTGGCAGGGAGGGGTAAGGAAGCTAGGGGATCCCAGAAGTCAGGAAATAGAGGGCAATGCAGTTTTGGTCAATGAGTTTTTTACCAATGTTTATGATTTTGATTACCTTGCAGGTGAACCATTCCGACCTGATACAAGAGCTTATGAAGCTGTGATAATTAATGAAAGTGCTCTGAAAGGATTAGGACTCAACATCAGCGAGCCAGAGATGGCCTTGAATCACTCCCTAGTCATTGAAAATCTGGATACGCTTAGAATACAGGCAGTTGTTGCAGATGCTCATTGGGGTTCACTGCACCAGGAAATTCAGCCGATCGTTTTCGTGATAAACCAATACCCCTCATTCTATTCAATCAAAATCAACGGTGATGTGAAGGCAGGAGTAGCGCTTGTCGAAAGTACTTTCGAAGACTTATACCCAAATGATCCGTACACTTCCTTCTTTTTAGATGAGGATTTCAATGCGCAGTATCAAGCAGATCAGAGATTTGGGTTGATCTTTGGTATCTTCTCAATCCTTGCGATAATTATCTCCAGTCTGGGTTTAATTGCAATGATATCCTTCACAATCAGCCAAAAAATGAAGGAACTAGGTATCAGAAAAGTACTAGGAGCATCTCAGAAGCAGCTATTTCAACTTCTATCCAAAGAGTATCTGGTATTTTTTTTAATTGCCCTTGTGCTGGCTACCCCGCTGATCTACTTGGGTGCGGATCGATGGCTTTCAAACTTTGCTTACCAAATCCGCATTTCAGTCCAGCTTTTTTTATATCCTGCAGTATGCATTTTTCTTCTTATGCTTTTTATTGTAAGCACTAAGATTGTTGCTGCAATGAAGCTAAATCCTGTTGATCAACTTCGGGATGAATGAGGTTTAATAGAATTAACCCCGATGCTGTCTGCCCTGATGCTGTTGTTGTAAATAAATAAAAGATATTGATTAGGAGAATCGGGGGCAGGCAGACTTATCTACTCTTCTAAAAGCTAAAGAATAGATTGTAAGAAGAATTGCTGGCAAGAAATTATCTGGGAGCAACACCAATCTGGGTAGTAGAAATAGGACCTTAAAAAAAACAGGCGAGCCGCCACACGGCGGCGCCCACGTTTTCAACCCTGTGCTCACACGACGGCCAGCCGTATTTTACATTCAGTTT
>JBCCLV010000122.1:0-9447 GCA_039026695.1 Bacteroidota bacterium | reverse complement strand
CTGAATCAACAATTTGGAGAATTGCTGTCTGTGACCATTTTTTACTTTGAATCCTTTTCTACGCTTCTTTTTGAAGACGATCACCTTGTCATCTTTCACATGAGACAACACTTTAGCAGTCACTTTGGCACCTTTAACTGTAGGAGCACCAACCTTAACCTTACCATCATTGTCAACTAACAAAACTTTATCAAGGTTGACCTCTGCTCCTTCCTCATCTTGCATGAGTGGTGCATACAAAAATTTGTCTTTCTCGGCTCTAAATTGCTTTCCGGCGATGTCTACTATTGCGTACATAACTTCGTTTTGAAAAAAGGAATGCAAAAATAGTGGTTTGCTTCGATTAATCAAACTACCTACATCAAGAATAACACCATGTATTCTAGGGAAACCGTAATTTGATTTTTTTTGATTTTTTTTCACCCTCAATTCGAGCTGTTTGAATCAAAGTTTTTATTCACAATACCCCATATAAGCGCTTACTAAACAGCTATTTAAAGTCTCAAATTCAATATTAAGAGAGTGTTAAGCGACCCGTAATAACCACTTGGAATTTTAGGGTCTTTTGGACAGTTTTGTAGGTAAGCATCTGAGAAAAATAAACCACTCTTAGGGCTTACATCCTGAACTTTTAGGTGCTTTCTGAAACTGCTCTTCAAGAGCACAGAATGCTTTTTTTTATCCAAAATGTAACATCGTAATGAGCGAAACCATATCACACACTCAAGAACCCATTCTACAAGATAACAAAGACCGGTTTGTTATATTCCCTATACAGCACAGTGACATTTGGGAATTCTACAAAAAAGCAGAAGCGAGTTTTTGGACAGCTGAGGAGATTGATCTTAGCCAGGACCTAAAAGACTGGAGTAATACGATGAACGATGATGAAAAGCATTTTATCAAGCACGTATTGGCCTTCTTTGCTGCTAGCGATGGCATAGTTAACGAGAATCTTGCCGAAAACTTTGTAGCTGAGGTTCAATACACAGAAGCAAAGTTTTTTTACGGCTTTCAGATCGCAGTAGAAAACATTCACTCTGAGACTTACTCTTTACTGATAGATACCTACGTAAAAGATCCAAAAGAAAAAGATTATTTATTTCACGCCATTGAGACCATGGATTGCGTGAAAAAGAAGGCTGATTGGGCACTTCGCTGGATTGATGAGGGTTCATTTGCTGAGCGCCTCATCGCCTTTGCTGCTGTTGAAGGAATTTTCTTCTCAGGTAGCTTTTGTAGTATTTTTTGGTTGAAGAAGAGAGGACTCATGCCCGGTCTTTCATTCTCCAATGAATTGATTTCAAGAGATGAAGGCCTGCATTGTGATTTTGCCTGCCTGCTGTACAATAATCACTTGATCCATAAGCTTCCTGTGGAAACAGTGCAAGAGATTATAGTTGATGCAGTAACCATAGAGAAAGAATTCGTGACAGACGCGCTGCCCGTGAGGTTAATTGGTATGAACGCTGACCTAATGTGCCAGTACATTGAATTCGTAGCAGATAGACTACTAAGCGAGTTGGGATGCCCTAAAATCTACAACTCAACGAATCCTTTTGACTTCATGGAGATGATTTCATTGCAAGGAAAAACCAATTTCTTCGAAAAGAGAGTGGGAGAATACCAGAAAGCGGGCGTGATGGATGCAGAAAAAGATAAAGCTAAATTCTCTTTAGACGAGGACTTTTAATTAATCACCTAAAAGAACACACGGATGTTAGTAATAAAAAGAGATGGCAGACGAGAGTCTGTAAAGTTCGATAAGATCACTGCAAGAATTGAAAAGCTGTGCAGTGGACTCAATAACGACTATGTAAAGCCCGTAGAAATCGCCAAAAAGGTAATTGACGGTTTATATGACGGTGTTTCTACTGTAGAACTGGACAACCTTGCTGCAGAAACCGCAGCAACCATGACCACCAAGCACCCAGACTTTGCTCGGCTTGCAGCGAGAATTTCTATATCTAATCTTCATAAGGTCACCGAAACATCATTCTCAAACACGATGAAGAGAATGTATGAGTACGTTAATCCGAAAACCGAAGAAAACGCTGCTTTGCTTTCGAAAGAAACCTACGGGATCATTCGCTCTAATGCTAAGAAACTAGACGAGGCAATAAATTATGAGCGTGATTACAACTATGATTACTTCGGGTACAAAACGCTGGAGCGATCATACTTGATGAAGCTGGACGGAAAAATCGTTGAGCGTCCACAGCATATGCTCATGAGGGTCTCAGTGGGTATACATGGTACCGACATTGACTCGGCTATTAAAACCTATGACCTGATGTCGGAAAAATGGTTTACTCATGCAACGCCGACACTCTTCAATGCTGGTACACCCAAGCCACAGCTATCCTCATGCTTTCTACTTTCCATGAAAGACGATAGCATTGATGGAATTTACGATACGCTTAAGCAGTGCGCTAAAATTTCACAATCAGCAGGAGGAATTGGTCTGAGCATCCATAATGTACGCGCAACTGGTGCCTACATTAAAGGCACCAATGGTACTTCCAATGGAATTGTACCTATGCTCAGAAACTTTGATATGACAGCCCGATATGTAGATCAGGGAGGTGGTAAACGAAAGGGAAGTTTTGCAATGTATCTGGAACCTTGGCATGCAGATGTTTTTGAATTCCTGGAACTACGCAAAAACCACGGAAAAGAAGAACTCAGGGCAAGAGATTTATTCTATGCGCTTTGGATTCCTGATTTGTTCATGGAGCGTGTGGAATCCGATGGTGATTGGACGTTGATGTCTCCTGATGAATGCCCTGGGCTGTATGAAGCTTATGGTGAAGAGTTTAAACTCCTCTATGAAAAGTACGAGCGAGAAGGTAAAGGCAGAAAAACAATCAAAGCGCAGGACCTTTGGTTTGAAATACTGGAAGCTCAGATTGAGACAGGAACGCCATATATGCTGTACAAAGATGCTGCAAACAAAAAGTCTAATCAGAAAAACCTAGGCACGATCCGATCCAGTAACCTTTGCACGGAAATTCTTGAATATACCTCCGAAGATGAGGTGGCTGTCTGCAACCTTGCCTCAATAGCATTATCAAAGTTTGTGATCAATGGAGAATTTGATCATCAAAAGCTCTACGAAATCACCAAAGTAGTGACTCGAAACCTCAACAAGGTGATCGATGTAAACTACTATCCTGTAGAGGAGGCAAAAAATTCAAACATGAGGCATCGGCCTATTGGAATAGGAGTACAAGGACTAGCTGATGCATTCCTGCTGCTCAAACTTCCTTTTGAGTCTGATGAAGCTCAAAAACTCAACCGCGAGATTTTTGAGACCATCTATTACGCTGCTATGGAAACCTCTATGGAGCTTGCGATAGAAGAGGGTTCTTATGAAACTTACAAAGGTTCTCCAGTTTCAAAAGGAATCTTTCAGTTTGATATGTGGGGTGTGACTCCAGATTCAGGTCGTTGGGATTGGCTGGAATTAAAACAAAAAGTGAGGAAGAATGGCGTAAGAAATTCTCTCCTACTCGCACCAATGCCTACCGCCTCTACCTCTCAAATTCTGGGGAATAATGAGTGCTTTGAACCCTATACCTCCAACCTTTACGTGAGAAGGGTTCTTTCTGGTGAATTCATCGTAGCTAATAAGTATTTGATGAATGAATTAATATCCTTGGGTCTTTGGGATGACCGTATGATGAATAGAATTAAAGCTGAAAATGGATCTATTCAAAATATTCCTGAGATCCCTGTGGACATCAAGGAGCGGTACAAAACAGTATGGGAAATCTCCCAAAAGAAAGTGATCGAGATGTCCGCAGATCGAGGCGCATACATCTGTCAGAGCCAAAGCCTAAATATCCACTTACAGGATGCCAACTTTGGTAAGATGACCTCCATGCATTTCTATGCCTGGAAGAAAGGTCTTAAGACAGGAATGTACTATCTGAGAACAAAAGCAGCAACCGATGCAATCAAATTTACTGTGGAGAAAGAGCAGCAGCAACAACCTGCAACTGCTACCAACCCTCAGCAATCACAAGTAGATTCTCAAGCTGCAATCCAATGCTCTCTAGACGACCCTGATGGTTGCGAGATGTGTGGCTCTTAGTATCAAAAACAAGAACATACACCTAATTATCGTTTCCCAACCCCGGAGCACATCAGTGCCCGGGGTTTTTTAATATATACGTCCAAGTGACTAGTCATCAGCTTTCTTTCTATTTATAAAGAAAACATCTACTTTTGCGTTTCCAAAAAAGAAAGAAGAAGTGGACTATGGCCAATCATAAATCAGCATTAAAGAGAATCAGAAGTAGCGAAGCAAAGAAACTGCGCAATAAGTATCAACACAAGACGACCCGTACTTTCATTAAACGCCTACGAAATACCACGGACAAAAAACAGGGTGAAGAGCTTCTGATCCAGGTTACTTCAATGATTGATAAGCTGGCTAAGAAAAACATTATTCATCGTAATAAAGCTGGCAATTTAAAATCTCAGCTATCCAAGCACGTAGCTGGCCTTTAACTAAAGCAACAAAACAAAAATAAAAGCCCTAATCAGTCATTCTGGTTAGGGTTTTTTAATTTTCAGCATCTGGAAAAGCGATTGACCATAAAAAGTTGGGCTGAAGAAGATCGGCCAAGGGAGAAACTCCTTCTCAAGGGAAAAAGGGCCCTATCAGAAGCTGAGCTTATTGCCATCATCATTGCCTCTGGAAATGACAAACAGACTGCAGTAGAACTTTCGCAGCATATCCTACATGAATGCCAATATGACCTCAATAAGCTGGCAAAACTCTCAGTAAAAGATCTACAGCAATTCAAGGGAATCGGTGAAGCCAAAGCAATAGGAATTGTAGCGGCACTTGAGCTAGGCAGAAGGAGAAAAGATGCAGAGCCTATAAAAGATCATAAAATCAATTCATCCAAATCAGCATTTGATCTACTAATTGGTGACTTTCAAGATTTGCCCAACGAAGAGTTTTGGGTTGTATTTCTGCGAAGGAATCACACCATGATCAAAAAAGAGATGATCAGTAAAGGTGGTGTATCAGGTCTAATGGTCGATCCGAAAATCGTGTACAAAAGGGCGCTGGAAGAATCTGCATCTGCCTTAATTGTCGCTCACAATCATCCCAGCGGCAGTTTGAAGCCCAGTGATGCTGATATCGATCTTACAGAAAAATTAAAGGCGGCGGGAGAAGTTCTGCAAATAAGTGTACTAGACCACTTGATCATTACGGATTCCAATTTCTTCAGCTTCGCAGATCAAGAAATGCTTTAAAGAAAATGAAGAAAATTCTATTGGTTCTTATAGCTCTTTCAGTAATTACTTTCCTGGTTTACCAGCAGGTGAGCTCAACTGATCAGCAAAAGAAAAAATGGGAGTTGTTTTGGGAAGATCGCCATGACTTTTTTAAAAATTCACAAGCCAGTCCTTTTGTCCAGAAAGGAGCAGATTACGAAGAAGTACCAGTTTTCCCATTTGATGCGTCACTTCGCGTAAATGCATCCCTAGACCGATATGAAACCAGGAAGATTGTGACCTTAGGAAACAGCGATGGGACCAGCACAAAGTACCTAAAATATGCTCGTGCAAATTTCACCATTTTGGAAATAGATCAGACCTTAGTAATTCTAAAAACCTTGGGCTTTGGAGCGCAATATCTCACTGCGTTTGGGGATGAGACCAGCGGTGTGTCTACTTATGGCGGTGGGAGATACCTTGACCTTGAATTAGGAAAATCTGATCGTATCGAAATTGACTTTAATAAGGCCTACAACCCCTATTGTGCCTATTTTGAAGATTTTACCTGCCCACTACCGCCGCTCGAAAATTTATTGACTGTGCCGATAAAAGCAGGAGAAAGAGTAAAAACTGAAAGTGGTGATTAAGCTTGAGTCCCTTTCTCTAAGAAAAATACTATGGAATCCAAGATGAGCCTTTTTAAAATGTCAGGAAATAGTGGTGTCCAAAAATGGCTATTTGCGCTCGTAATATTGAGTTCCTGCTATCAGAGGAGAGACCAAGTACCTCAACAAGATCTTGCTGTGGAAAGAAGGTTGTTAGATGAGGAAGCCGCAGAAAAATTGGTCGAGCTGCCCCTGGCGTGTGTAGAGCAGAAATATCCCTATCGGCTTGGACAGACCTTAGGTGACTCCACCGAACTGCAGGCACCGAAGGAGCTCCACCCAATTTTTTACGGATGCTTCGATTGGCACAGTGCTGTACATGGCTATTGGTCGATGGTAAAACTACTTTCCCTGTTCCCTGAAATAGAACAAGAAGCGCAAATTCGCCAGGTCTTGACCCGGAGTATTACCACTGCAAAGGTGCAAACCGAGCTACAGTACTTCTATCCTAAGCATAACCGATCTTTTGAGCGTACCTATGGATGGGCTTGGCTCTTAAAGCTGTCAGCAGAACTTAAAAAATGGGATGACCCTTTAGGTGCGGAACTAGCGGAAATTTTGAAACCTCTCACAGCTCATATTGCCAGCGCTTTCATGGAATTCCTGCCAAAGCTGGTATACCCTATAAGAAGCGGAGAACATCCGAATACAGCCTTTGCGCTTACGCTGGCCTACGATTATGCAGCGTCGGTTGGTGACGGTGAATTTCTAAAATTGATTACAACACGAGCCAATGCCTTCTTTTTGCAGGATCAAAACTGTCCCCTTAGCTGGGAACCTAGTGGCTATGATTTTTTATCGCCCTGCCTGGAAGAAGTGGACATTATGCGACGTGTGTTGAACAAAGCCAGTTTTTTGGATTGGATTGGACAGTTCTCCCCGCAGCTTCTCCAAAAGAGCTTTATACTCTCACCAGGACAGGTCAGCGACAGAAGTGACGGGAAGCTAGTACACCTCGATGGTCTAAACTTCAGCCGTGCATGGGTTTTGTATGGATTGGCAAATCAGTATCCTGAAGAGTTTAGACATCTGAGCTCAATTGCCACCGCACATCTGGAGTATTCTTATCCAAATCTGCTTGATGATGGATACGAAGGCGGGCACTGGCTGGGCACTTTTGCTATCTATGCGCTTACTCCCCCATAATTGATCGGTTATCCAATGCCTGTTTTCTATTTTCGCAGATTGAAAACAAGTTAATTTCAAATGAAAATATCTTACAACTGGCTGAAGGAATTTATCTCGTTCAAAGAGTCACCCCATAGTATTTCCGAAATCCTTACGCAGACAGGGCTTGAGGTAGAGGGAGTTGAAAAAGTTGAGAAAATCCCTGGAAGTCTAGAGGGAGTTGTGGTTGGGGAAATTTTAAGTTGCGAAAAACACCCCAATGCAGACAAGTTGAAATTGACCTTGGTCGAGATCGGGATAAATGAGCCTGTTTCTATTGTATGCGGAGCTCCCAATGTGGCAAAGGGACAAAGCGTTTTGGTGGCTACTGTAGGTAGTACCATCTATCCCAACCAAGGGGACCCAATCAAAATAAAGAAGACAAAGATCAGGGGATCCTTATCGATGGGTATGATCTGCGCAGAAGATGAGCTAGGGCTTGGGACCAGCCATGAGGGCATCATGGTCCTAAAGACAAATGTTGCCAGTGGCACCCCGGCCATAGCACTTTTTGAAGCCGAAGAAGACCATACGATTGAAATCGGATTAACACCCAATAGAGGAGACGCTGCTTCTCACCTAGGCACTGCTCGCGACCTAAAGGCTTACTTTAAAAGAGATCTGTCGCTACCAAGTACCATAGCATTTGAGGTACATGAGAAAGATCCTATTCAAATCAAGGTTGAAGACTTGAAATCGTGTCCGAGATATTCAGGCATTACCATTAGAGGAGTAAAAGTTGCAGATTCCCCAGATTGGCTCAAATGGAAGCTGAAAGTAATAGGTTTAGAGCCTATCAATAATGTTGTTGACATCACAAATTATTGTCTACACGCACTTGGTCAACCGATGCATGCCTTTGATGCTGACGAGATCATTGGTGGAACAGTGAAGATTAAAAAACTGGCAGCTGGGACGAAATTTGTTACCCTTGACGAGAAAGAACGTGAAGTCCATCAAGACGACTTGATGATCTGTGATGCAGAGAATACTCCGCTATGCTTTGCTGGAGTGTTCGGCGGAATCCACTCTGGAGTGAAATCTTCTACACGTAATGTTTTTCTTGAAGTGGCTTACTTCGCACCTGACACAGTAAGAGCAACTGCGCAGCGGCACGGATTATCAACAGATGCATCATTTAGATACGAAAGAGGTGCGGATCCTGAAATGACCGTAAAAGCACTGAAGCTTGCTACCTCCCTGATTCTGGAAATAGCAGGAGGACGTGCTGCCTCTGAAATACTTGATCATTACCCTAACCCTATCTTACCCGCTAGGATAAAAGCTTCATTCAAGTACTTTCACCGCCTCATCGGCAAACAGCTTCCCAATGCTCAGATTTTGGAAATCTTAAATTGGCTAGAGATCAAAACAGAAGAAGTAAATGAAGAGACTTTTGTTGCTGTAGTCCCTCCCTATCGATCAGACGTAACAAGACCCGCTGACCTGGTGGAAGAGGTACTGAGAATATATGGATTCAATGAGATTCCATTGGACGAAGATTCTTCTGCAAGCTATTTAGCAGCATTTAAAAAGTATGAGCCCTATCGAGTCCAGGAAGAGCTTAGTAAGTTTCTCTCCGGCACTGGGTTTTCGGAAATCTTAACCAACTCTTTAACCAATAAAGATTACAAAGTAAAATTTCCCTTAGGAGGTGAAGAAGTGGAAATTCTTAACCCTTCCAGTGAGGACCTGACGATTATGAAAACGTCTCCCGTTTACACTGCTTTGGAGTCAATTGCTTACAATCTGAACCGAAAAAACACGAACCTAAAATTTTTTGAGTTCGGCAGAACTTACAAAAAAGAGCAGGAAAGTCATAAAGAGACAGAGTGGTTTTCTTGCTACCTCTGCGGAGAACTCACAGAAGCAAACTGGCTTGATGAACCAAGAAAAGTAAAACTCCAGGATTTGAGTTCAACCATCCTCTCAATGCTGCACTTTGCTGGTGTCAGAGATGTTACCGTCATTCCTTCTGAAAAGCACACCTTGTATGACTATGGGATGGTGCTAAAACACCAGGGTGATATGCTTGGACTTATCGGAAAATTGAAGCCGGGTCTTTTAAATCTATATGGAATAAAGCAAGAGGTGTTTCAAGCTCAGCTTGCTTGGTCTACGGTGCTCAAAAAGTATAAATCGGATGTAAAGTTTATGTCAGTCTCAAAATTTCCTGAGGTGAAAAGGGATCTATCGCTGGTCCTGGACAAACATGTATCCTACGCTTCAACAATTTCTTCTCTTGCTCAAAGGCAAGCGCTTGAATTTCAGCGTAGGATACATGTTTGTCCAGGACCAGCGATAGATCCCTTTTCACCTCAGGAAATTTTGAGACTGACATAAACTTTACATCCGATTTATACTTTTTGAGCACCGT